>DUIU01000013.1 GCA_013330155.1 Candidatus Poseidonia sp.
CATCAGTTACGAGCCCAATGAATCTGAGCCCAACCCGCTCGCTTCTGAGACAACCGAACGGGAAGAAGATTCACTTTCAGTTTGAGTAAATTAAAACGAAAAGTGAACTAAACAGGCCACTGCTTAGATGTTCTAACCGATAATCCATGATTTATCGTCCATGGTATTTTCTCACCCTCTTTCGTTTCTTCATATACTGAGGCACACCCATATCGGGTTGAAGGGATGAAAGATGCCAACGAAATCGAAGAAAAAAGCGAGCATTAAAGTTGAAAAGAATGAAGCACCGGTGGAGGAAGAGGTTGCTTCAATGACCGAAGAAGAAGAGGTCAAAGTGACCATCGAAGACCTGCCTGGTGTCGGGCCTGCGACCGCTGAAAAATTGCGTGAAGCTGGTTTTGACGAACTGTTGGGCCTTGCTGTTATGTCGCCTGCCGACCTTGCAGAAGAAGCTGAATTGGGCGAGGCAGTCTCAGCCAAGATCATCGCCGCAGCCAAGAAAATGGCCAACATCGGTGGATTCGTTTCGGGTGATGCCCTGCTTGAGCGCCGACGAGAAGTTCAGAAGTTGTCCTCCAGGGTTCAATCCATCGACGACTTGCTGGGTGGTGGCTTTGAAACGCAAGCCCTCGTGGAAGTCTACGGTGAATTCGGAAGTGGAAAAACGCAAATCGGACACCAATTGGCCGTGAACTGTACCATGCCCGTTGAACAAGGTGGCTTTGACGGCGATGTGTTTTACATCGATACCGAAGACACCTTCCGACCAGAGCGCATCACGCAAATGGCCCGTGGCCACGGACTCGACCCTGAGTACGTGTTGTCCCGCATCCACGTTGCCCGCGCCTACAACTCCGCCCACCAAATGCTCCTTGCTGATGAAATCAAGCGCATGAGCAAGGGACTGAATGTCAAGATGATCATCGTCGATTCCTTGACCAGTCACTTCCGAGCTGAATTCATCGGTCGTGGAATGCTCGCCCGCCGCCAGCAGAAGTTGAACAGCCACCTCAAGGACCTGAAGAAACTCGCTGACGTGAACAATGCGTTGGTCTTGGTCACGAATCAAGTGCACTCCAAACCTGACGCCATGTGGGGCGACCCGACCAAGCCAATCGGCGGTCACATCCTCGCCCACGCCAGCACCTTCCGACTTTACCTTCGAAAGGCCAAGGGTGGACGGCGCATTGCTCGACTGGTCGACTCTCCAAACCTCCCTGACGGCGAGTGTGTCTACCAGGTCACCGAAGAAGGCCTACGCGATTGATTCGGCTTCGTCGTTGAGGGCCCCAAACCGTTGGATGCTGCCCCTTGAAGGGCGGCACATTCAAAATGTCTTCATGGGAAATCTGCCCATGCGCCATTTGATTGAACGGGTACTGGAACTCTCCGAGGATGAACAACGCGTGGTCCAGATCGAGGATACTCCAGGACAGGGTTCAGAAGAAGAATTGCGAGCCTTGCTCGAGTCGCTTCAACCCAGAATCCGAGTCTACGGTGTGGGTGGCGCAGGATGCAACGCTATCAATCGCTTATTCGATGAAAAGTTGTTTGATTCGTCCTATGTTACGGGATACTCCATCAACACGGATGCTCAAGCCCTCCTCCAATCACCGATTCAAGAAAAGGTGCTCATCGGTCGAACCGCTCGAGGACGTGGTGCTGGAGGCGACCCGACCAAGGGTGAAGCCGCTGCACTTGAGTCAGAACGCGTGCTGCGACGCATCACCAACGATACCCAACTCGCCATCATAACCGCTGGAATGGGCGGAGGCTCCGGAACTGGAGCCGCAGGCCACATCGCTCGTCTTGCCAAGGCCCAAGGTGCCATGACCATCGCTGTGGTCACCTATCCATTCAAGTCCGAGGGTTCCCTTCGAAAGCAAAACGCCGAGTGGGGACTGGAGCGGTTGCGTGAGCACTGCGACACCATCCTCGTCATCCCCAACGAACGACTCTTGGAAATTGAAGGCGTCAAGGACCTCCCCATTGCAAGTGCCTTCCGTGTTGGCGATGAGTTGTTGGTCCGCTCCATAACCGGTGTCACAGAACTGCTGACCACCGACGGCATGGTCAACCTTGACTTTGAGGACCTCAAATCCATCGTCCAATCCGGCGCCGGTGTTGCGATGATTGGCCTCGGAAGCGCTCGAGGCCCTGGTCGGGCCGATGCCGCCACCATGGAGGCGCTGCATTCCCCGCTTCTCGATTTGGACATGAGCGATGCCCGAGGCGCGCTCATCAACGTCGTAGGTGGCGCAAGTTTGACGCTCGGAGAAGCAGAACGATGTTCGCAACTCATCAAGGAACAGATTTCACCGAATGCCAAAATCATCTGGGGTGCGGCCGTCAAAGAGGAGCTTGGTGATGAATTACGAGTCATGCTGGTCTTGACGGGTGTGAAGAGCGACCAAATTCACGGGTCGACAGAAAACCGTCAATTGCGAGCCCTTCGAAATCGACAAATTGAGTTCGTCAACTGATCACGGCCGTCCCACGGACCACAACAGGCCCACGAGCGCCATCAATCCAACGAGAAGGATGAGCCGGTCGGTTTGACTGACCCCATCAATGCCTTCCTTTGGCGCAAGGTCTCCATCGTATGCTGCGCCTGGGACCACGGACTCAAAGACGTGCCAAGCATCACCAGATGGAGCGTTGTTGCCATTGACAGCGTTCGCATATACAACAAAGTTCGCTGCTGTGTCATTTTCTGCAGGGGCCTGCCAAACAAGGTCCCACGAGCGAGTGAATGACCCCTCGTACGTGTGGGTCCAACCACCGTCCAATTCCTGTACACTCGAATCATTTTCAAGGAGGAGGGTTCCTTCATCAACCAAGAGTCTGAATCCTCCCTGGGAACCGTTTTCCGACACGGGGACGCTGCTGTTGACCACCAACGTCATGCTGTAGTTTTGATTTGATTCAAATGCTTCAGGCAAACCCTGCACTTCGATGATCGTGGAGGAATCGGGAGTGTGGCAGAGGCACCCTTGGTCGGCTTCTGAGCCCAGACCATTGGGTGATGCCAAGACCCAATTGCTGGCCATCACGGTGAGCAACAACACACCGGCGGCGAGGCAGCGGCGTGGAGCCATGATGTCGCCACGGGGTGCTGTGGTATGAGGGTTACTTTTTGTCAGAGATAAGTGGGCTTTTTACCGAAAGTCTTTAATTATTAAAAGGACTTATGGTTAGTGAAAGTGGCGAATATGTGGGTAATTGATGATGAAGAAAAAAACATGATGAAAGCGAAAATGGACTACAGCCACGAACGGGGATGGGGGCTCAATGAAGCAGCCATTGTGGTCTTGAACACCATGCTCGCAGGTGCAAGAGATGGTTGGTTTTTCTGCGTGAAGCAAGACGGGCTTGACGAGCTTGAATTTCTTCGATGGACCGAGGAACTCCGCCCCGTTCTTGGTGCGATTGGCCTCCATGTCGAACCTGGTGTTTTTGTCAGACGAAGGCTCAAACTTGTGCGAGGCAAAATGTTGTTCATTCCAAAAAAACAGGCACCCGTCCGATTGGTGAAGACGTTCGTGTTATTTGTCGCCTCGTCACAAGAAACCGTAAGCTCCTTGGCCGATTGTTACTACATTGCACGGCAATCCAAAGGGCGCATGTTTGAGGCCGATGGTGCGAAGATTCACCCTGAACAAGAGCGGGCAGAGGAATTGCTCGGGTCCATCTTGGGCGTACCGGACTACGTTATCCAAGACTACAAACAGGTCAAGCCGCGGTTCATCACCTACGTTGCTCAATCCTTGCATGACATAACAGCGGAAATGGACGAAGACCACCCTTGGGCGAAATACCTGTGTTGGGATCTGCATGATGACCCGTTTGATTTGATGTCTGATTCGGTGTCTCGAAGGGCTGCAATGGCCTGCCATGACCTCATGGAAGGATTTCCTCGATGGCATCCATTGGAGAAACATACTGGCGTATGAGTTGAAGGCGGATTGAAAAGTGATATCACATTGATAGTTTTATAGTATTGGCAAAGAACCGAGAGCCATGAACGGAAGACATCGGTTCAAGGACACGCCTCTCGATTCAGTCAACGGCTTCTTTGGGCTTTCAATCCATATAGCGCTCACGGGTGTCATCCTTCTTGGCCAAGTGCTATGGGTGGGTGATTGGACTTGGATTTTGGCGTTTCTCTTGAACATCGTTGGTGGCATCTGTTGGCTCCTCATGTGGAACTGTTACGCCATTGTCAATCCAAATGAAGCCGTCGTCGCCCAATTCTTCGGAAAATACGTGGGGACGCTCAAACAAGAGGGTTTTCGATTTTTCATGAATCCATTCTATGGAAAGACGAGAATCTCCCTGCGAATCAACAACTTTGAATCGAGTAAACTCAAGGTCAACGATGTCAATGCAAACCCAATCAACATCGCTGCCGTTGTGGTTTGGCGCGTTGACGATGCCGCAGAGGCCTTGTTTGAAGTTGAGCAATACAAGCACTACGTACAAATCCAAAGCGAAGCGGCCTTGAGGGAGATGGCTACAAAGTACCCCTACGATGCCATCGAGGAGAAGGATTTGGGGGGCATCACGCTTTCAGGACACCAAGATGTCATCGCCACCGAACTCCAAGCTTCGGTTGAGAACCGTCTGTCCAGAGCAGGCATTAGTGTCCTTGAAGCGCGCATCAGTTATCTTGCTTATTCGACCGAAATTGCGCAGGCAATGCTCCGCAGACAACAAGCGAGTGCTGTGGTTGCGGCTCGGCGTGAAATCGTGGATGGAGCCGTCGGAATGGTCGAATTGGCTCTTGAACAGCTAAGCGCCAAACAGATCATCGACCTTGATGAAGATAAGAAAGCCACCATGGTGAGCAACCTTCTCGTGGTGCTTTGTTCTGAAACCGATACGACGCCTGTCGTGAATACAGGGACCTTGTACCAGTGAGTTGAGACCATGGGTGAGAGTATGGATCAGGGGCGCTCCAGTGATGACCGGCGACGAAAGCCGAGGGTTGAGAAGAAAAAACTCCTCCTCAGAATTGACCCAAAGCTGCATCGGCAGTTGCGTCTTTGGGCCGAAGAGGATTTCCGTTCAATCAACGCACAAATTGAATTCCTTTTGAAAAAGGCTGTTTCTAGCCGGCAGAGCGACTTTGACAACGATTAACTCAGGAGATGATGAAGATGGGACTCATGGACAAAGTGGGGGAATCCAAACCAAGTGTTGGAGGCGTATCCACCCAAGAACGTGCTGAACAATTGATGGAAGCAGTGGATGGCCACATGTTACCCTCTGGCGTGGAGATGCTTCGAGAGGACGAACAATACAGCGGTGGAAGGGGGACGGAGTACCTTGAAGGCGCGGGAGAGTGGTTCCATTTTCTGTTCTTCCAAATCATTTTCTTGGGATTCCTTATCGTCCCAGGAATCTTCGTTGTTGGTGGGGTATTAGGTCTGCTTTCTGGCTCTCCTGCCGGCATCATTTTGATTTGTGTTGGGAGTCCAATTCTCTACTTCAGTGCACCTTACTGGTTCAAGAAAATCTTCAATCCCGACCCAATCGTTCTCCTCACTTTGCGAACCTATTACGACGAGAATTCGAAATTCTTTCTCAAAACCATCGAAGAAGAAAACATCACCTACGGAGAGGTGTATGAAACTGAAATTGGTTATGCCCTCCAGGTCACCGCTAAGCATCGAATCACAGCACTTCACGATCCAGGGTCCGATGGTGCCGTTCGTCCACCATCCTACTCGGTCTTTGTGTGGGAAGACAAGAATGAAGATGACCAAGCCGTCATTTTCTTGGAAAAGTTGGACTACAGAGCATCGGAAGAAGACGCTGAACAACGGGCAAGATTACTCGCCAAACGCATGGGCTTGAGGACCACCAATCCCATCGTTCAAAACGAAATGAATCGCTATGCTTACAGCGACCAGAGGGTTTTCTTCAGATGATGCATGTAGGTTCATCAGAAACCATACATTAAGTATGAAGAGAACGCATTATTTTCCATGATGGGCGATTTCGAACTACCAGAAGTGGATGACGAAGAGATTGACATCTACGCTGCGTTGGGACTCAACACCCCCATCGAAAACACCGAAGAAGCCCCCGTTGCCCACGACCTGTACGACCCGCTCGCAGCGTTCATGGACGATGACGAGGAAGAAGAAATTCCTGCTGGAACCTTCATCGAACCCAACGCTTCAATGTCAAATGAAGCCGTCGAATCGCTTCTTGCCACCTTGGCTCGAGACCTCTTGGACCACGAACGCTTGAGTGCCTCGCTGTCTGGGGGACGGATTGACATCGACAGTCTCAAAATTGAGCGAGACCGCGATGCTTACCACCTTTCTCTCATCGTTGACATGGGTGGAAACCCCATCAAACCCTTCGCTACCGTGTTGGCAGTGGAAGATACGTGGCAACCCATGGCCGCTCC
>DUIU01000088.1 GCA_013330155.1 Candidatus Poseidonia sp.
GGAAGGAACTTTCGAACAAGCGATGGAGAAGGCAGCGATTCAAGCGAGGAAGAATCTATAGATGGATTTCCTGAGGATAATTGCTCAGAGACTCCACGAAGATGTCCTGCACCGAGGACGGCCAAAACTCGACGCTCATCACCCAGGCCCCTCAGTTTGGAGGCGATGAAGGAATCGCGTTCGTCAATCAACACCTCGCCTGCACCGGGGGAGAACCCTTTCAGCTCCTCCATCATCGTGGAAAGAAGGTCGCTGTCTTGGAGCAATTCATTGACATCAAGTTCCTCATCCGCATCCTCATCATCGTCCTCGAGGAGCGAGGTCATCAGCCTCCACTTTTCTCGAAGCCTCATGCGTTTCCAAGCACGTCGCAGGGTGATCTGAATGTCTCGGTCAACCAGTTCAACCTCACACCCAACTTCGTTGGCCGCTTCCACAGCAGCCAGCAATTCGGCACCGGGTTGCTGCCCTTCATTGATGCCTAACTTGCGCTGTTCAGCTGAGAGCATGGATTGCATCAGCACCATGGGCGCTTTTCCTTCTTTGATGACCTTGAGCAACCCCTCTTTGTCAAGGCGACGGTCGCTGACAAGGGCATCGTACCTGCTTTTGCACAACTCAACCGCTACGACATCAGGTTGGTATTCAGCAATCTGCTGTCGTACCGCCTCAACCGAAGCGGTGGCGATGTGGGCGGTTCCAAGCAAACGAAGGTTGCTGTGAACATCAATGGTGGGCGCCTCGGACATCAAGCCACCTCAACCATCGGGCGAACCTGTGCGTGTGGATGAGTTCAGAACGAAATCTGAACGTTCTCTCGGGCAATGCCTTCAACGGACCAAAGTTCTCGTCGAACGCAACCTTTGATGCCAGCGACAATGTTGGATGGAATCATCTGAATGGCCTTGTTGAAGTTCGTGGAGGCAGCGTTGTAGAACTCTCGGCGGTCGGCGATTTGGTTCTCCAAGGTGACCAGTTGGTTCTGAAGGTTCAGGAAGTTTGTGTTCGCCTTGAGGTCAGGGTATTGCTCTGCGACCATGTTGATGCGAGGGAGCATGCCGGCGAGCATACCCTCTGCAGCAGCGACACCAGCCACGTCACCTTGTGCAAGGCAACCTGCAGCCGTTTGGCGAGCGATAGCGAATTGCTCGAAAATTCCAGCCTCGTGCTCGGCGTAGCCCTTGACGATGCTGACCATGTTTGGAATCATGTCATAGCGTTGATTGAGAAGAACGTCGATGTTGTTCCATGCATTTTGGGCGTTTTCGTCCAAATTGATGAGTCGATTCCAAGTTGAAAAGAACCAAACAAGGAGAATCAAAGAGAACACAGCGGCTACAGCAATGGCGACAATGGTTGTTGTTTCCATGGTTCTGCCAGCCTCACTTACCTAATGAAACCTTTGGGGGGCTCAAGCTTTCATTTTTGGGACAACATCATGAACGGGCATCGCCGCCTTCGTCTTGCTTCGGAAGGTGAAGCAGGTGCATGGGGATGCTTGAATCCATTGTCGTCATGGTGGGTGTGTTCCTCATCGCCTTCATGTTCGCCCCCGTCGGCATGGGCGGAGGCATGCTCTTTGTCCCCCTCTTGCACTATGTAGCTGATTGGCCCATCGACGGGACATTGCTCGCTGTTTCTCTGACCCTGACATGGACCGTGAGCATCGGAAGCGGTCTGCGGCATCGCCGGGAAGGATTTCACAACGATGTGGCGATAAAATCGGCTCTTTATGGAGCGCTGATCGGAGCACTCATTGGTGTAGGCATCGTGAATGCCCTTGGCGATGGATTGGACAGTGTGTTCAAACTCCTCGCCATTGTGATGCTGATTTGGGCCCTTAACAAGACGTGGAAAAAGCGGCAAAAACCTGAGGCCTCGGATGAGAATGGAGAAGAAGGCATGGACATCAACCACCTCAACCTCCGCATTGGAGGCAGCATCGGTGGGGCCCTTTCCTCGGTCTTGGGCGTTGGAGCAGGTGTCATTTACGTCCCCGTGCTTCAGCAACAAGCATCCCTCGGACCGCGCACCTCCATTGGCTCAAGTTTGGCCATCATGATGGTCGTCGTCCCCGTGGCCATCGTTGCGTTGCTCACCACGGCATCAAACGGCCTCATCGGCCAGTTGACCTCATTGCCGTGGTGGATTTACGTGCTTCCTCTCCTGGCCATCACCGGAGCGACCAGTGGGGCGAAATTTGGCATTGAACGCATTAGCAAGGAGAACATCATGAACATCTTCATGGCGTTGGTTGCGGTTGTTCTTATCCGCTACATTTTGGACGTTGTTTCCATCATGCTTTGATGGATTCAATGACCATGGCGATGCCTTGACCTCCACCGATACATGCCGTGGCCACACCGTAGCGACCTCCGGACCGATGAAGTTCATGGGCCAGCGTCAACACCAAACGGGTTCCTGTCGCTGCAAGAGGATGACCAAGTCCGACGGCCCCCCCGTTCACGTTCACTTTCTCAACGTCGATCTCGAGGTCGTTGATGCAAGCAACTGCTTGGCCTGCAAAAGCTTCGTTGATTTCCCAGCGGTCGATATCGTCGACCGTTAATCCGGCTCGCTCAAGGGCTTGGCGAGAGGACGGGACTGGCCCATAGGCCATGATTGCCGGTTCAAGGCCCACGATGCCCCATGAGACAATTCGAGCCAAGGGCGCATCACCATCGGCTTTTGCTTGAGCAGCCGATTTGATGACAACAGCAGCGGCACCGTCAACAACACCGGAAGCGTTGCCAGCCGTGACAAAGGATTCAGGACCAAAAGCGGTTGGTAGACCAGAGAGTGATTCTTGGGTGGTTCCCCGAACCACGTGGTCCTCATCCTTGTGGGTGAGCACCGTTTCACCACGGCGCGACTTGATGGTGACCGGGACGATTTCTTGCTCAAACACTCCGTCGTCGATGGATTTGGTCGTGCGGGCATGGGAGAGCGCTGCGAAGGTGTCAATCTCCTCACGTGTGACTCCTTTTCTCCGACAGAGTTCGTCAGAAGTCTGTGCCATGAACAGGCCACAGGTCATGTCTTGAAGGTTGGTCATCATGTAATCCTCCACCTTTGGAGCACGTCCGAGCCTCCAGCCATCTCGAGCACCCCGTAGGATGTGCGGAGCTTGGGAAAGATTCTCCATGCCACCAGAGACGACGGTATTGGCTTCACCGAGTTTGATCATTTGAGCACCGGAGACGATGGATTGAATGCCTGAACCGCAAATGCGGGAAAGGGTCAACATCGGGACTTCTTGAGGAATGCCAGCCTTGAGGCCAGCATGACGGGCACCGTAGATGGACTGAGAACAGGTTTGCAGTGCATATCCCATGACGACGTGGTCAACGGAATCGGGAGAAGTGCCGGTTTTGTCAAGTGCACCTTGGATGGCCATAGCCCCCAATTCTTGTGCGCTGATGGTCTTGAGAGCACCACCTGCTTTACCGTCGCCTCGCTTTCCTCCAACCCATTCACAAAACGGTGTTCGAGCACCGCCAACAATGACTACATCTTCGCTCATGGTGGCTTCGAATCAAACGAGGGGTATGAACATCACCATTGAACGCTTTCGTTCAATGCGGGGCATCATTCCAGCCCATTGTTGCTAACCATAAGCGGAATAGCCACGATGAGGGCGCAAATTCCATTGCAGAAGGCTGAGACACCAGCCCAAATGGCGAAAGCAGTGCCTTCGTCGCCGACGAGGTCAGCCAGTCCGGCATCGGGCGTTCCGCTGGCAAAGGAGGCGACACCCAGAACGAATTGAGCTACGAGGGTCCCAATGCCAAGCCAAACCCCTCGCTTCTCATAACGGGTCAAGAAAACGCCCGCTAGGATAAACCCAACCATACCAACGAGGCTTGAGAGGCCATCCAGCAGTTTGGCGGCGGCTGGATAAGCAATAACCTCCCCCGTGAGTGGGTCGACTGGTTCAAAAAAGAGACCGACCAAACCAAAGCTCTGAAGGACACCAGCAAGAATGAGGATGATGCCCATCACTTTTGCAGCGCTTGATGGCGGTTGGAGGTAGATGTATTGCCCCGTCGGCATTTCTGCTGTTCCAGTCAACATCGTGCCTTGGTTCATGGGGGCGAAACCGGTGGAAATGCTGATGGGTTGTGGCGCAAAGGCTTCGCCATCATCGGTTTTCTGTTGGCTTTCCTCAGTGAGGTCATCCCAAGGTGAAGAGGCTTCCATGCATTGACTAGCGGGCCTCCCTCCTTGATAGTTTCTCGTTCGTGGAGAAAGGGTTGTGTTCTTGAAGCAGAGCCGTCTCACCCAAAATGAGGGGGGAGAGCATGAACATCTTGGTGGTTTACAAGAAGAACTTCGAAGAAGTGCACGACGAGGGCTTGATGTCCCTCAAAACCATTCTTCAAGAGGTGGCCTCCACAAGTCACCAGGTTGACTACAAGCCAAGGGAACATGTGCGTCGAGCCGATTTCATCGCCCGTGATTTGGTGATTGTTTTTGGTGGCGATGGCACCCTTACCTCCCTTTCGCATAACATCGATGCGGCTACGCCCGTCATGGGCGTCAACTCACACCCTCGAACGGATGACCCAGAGGGAAGTTATGGATTCTACATGGATTCGTCCATGGCCACCTTTGCCGATGACGTCCAAGCGGTGTTTGCCGGCGAAGCCATCGTGAACGAACTTCCTCGCTTGCAGGCATTGATCGAGACCACTTCAGGAAACCGTTTCACCACCGACCCTGCGATGAATGACCTACTCATCGCTAACACGCACCAGTATGCCCCAAGCAAGTACCACATGCGGCGTGGCGAACAGCAAGCAAATCAACAGAGCAGTGGCTTGTTATTTTCCACATGGTTCGGCCAGGGCGCCTGGTTGCGAAATGCCTTGAGCGACGCCGAATTTGATGCCCTCAAAGGACGTGGCGAGGGCGTGCGCTCAGCCCAACACTACTTCGTTTTGGCCCGCGACCTCTCACCAGAACAGCGCAAGGTTTCACCCTGGGCATGGATGGATTGGACCGATGAAGAAACCACCATCACCTCGGACATGCATCGTGGCTATGTGGTCCCTGACGGTTGGGATGAAGTCCATTTCAATCGAGGAGCAACCATTACCGTGAACGCAGAAGCCCCGAAGTTGATGTTGCTCACGTTCAGAACGACCATTGAGGCCAAGCTGCGAGCGGCCTTTGATTGAACCATGGTGCATCCACTGATGGAGCAGTCAACGGACCATGCGGTGTAAAAAGTAAACTGCATGGGCGATAAAAAAAGGGTTGGAGACTGGGGTCGCAAGCGACCCCAGCCTCCGGTTTCTTAGGAGGTGATCCATCTGCAGGTTCCCCTACAGATACCTTGTTACGACTTAACCCTCCTTGTCGAAGGCAGGCTCGAATACGCCATAAAGCGCAGCCTCACCCACCCCCAACTAAGATGGTTTGACGGGCGGTGTGTGCAAGGAGCAGGGGCATATTCACCGTGCTAT
>DUIU01000002.1:0-1015 GCA_013330155.1 Candidatus Poseidonia sp.
TCCTCCTTAATTCATTTTCTTAAAGCCAATCGAGGGTGCGACATCGCGGAAGCATTGACGGCATAGGCGTAGCCCGTGTCGTCGAATCATTCCACGCTTTCGTCCGCATCGTCGGCATCCGATTGTTCGTCCAATCCTTTCTCCATGATCTCTTGCCATTTTCATTCCTCCATGATTGTGATGCCGTAGTTTTCAACGAACCAGGCACGTGATTCTTCAGGTGTGACACGGTGGTCCATTCCAACCTTGCCCTTTGCACGGCGTCGGCGGCTCACACGGTGGCCAGGTCGCTCAAGAACGACGGTGATGTCCATACCGTAGATACCAATGTCAGGATCGTACTTTTGTCCCGGGAAGTCTGTGTAGTCACGGACACCAAACGAAAGGTTACCCTCTCGGTCAAAGTTCCATGCTGGAATCAAATTTTCTCGGACCCAGAAAGCGTCGGTCAAGAACTTCTTGATGTCTTCTGCGGAGCGCATGGTTGCCTTGCAACCAATTGGTGCGCCTTGTCGGACCTTGAGGTCACGGTTTTGGATTCGCCCAAGGGTACGTTGTGGTTTGACACCAGTCACAAGTTCAAGCACGTTCTCTGCATTGACAAGGCGTTCTCCACCTTCGCCGACACCAATGTTCACGCACACCTTGGTGATGCGGAGTTGATTCATGGGATTCATAGCAGCGCTCATTCAGCCACCTCCGTAAGAGGCATGCTAGCGTCGCCAATGGCAAACACGTTGCGAACGACCGTACCGAAGCCGTCAAACTGAACTTCGTTGGGCATACTGGAACGCTTCACGATGTATTCCTTGACATCGGCGGTTGAGCCAACGTGGGCACCACCGATGAGGTAGGCACGAGTGCCTTCTCCAAAGCGGATGTGCTCGAGGATTTTCTGGTCAGGCAAGTTCAACTTCAAGGAATCGCCCGTGTTGTATTCAGCTGGGTCATCAACGATGATGTTTCGACCGTCGTGGAGGTTCAATTGGGTTCGACCGCCCTTGATGGTGGTCTT
>DUIU01000002.1:1411-7055 GCA_013330155.1 Candidatus Poseidonia sp.
TTTTCTTCCCCAAGGGTGAGAACGTCCATCAAACCGACGCCTCGACGGGTGTCTTTGACAATTCGACCGTCAATCTTGGCCAGTTCGTTGTGAAGAATAAATCGGACTTCACGGGCCGTTTTTGCCAAACGAAGCACGTCGCGGATCACGAGGGTGACCGGCATGCAGAGTTCGAGGGCGTGAGCACCAGGAGTTGGGCGAGTCACCCACACCGTGGTCTTTCGTGGCAAAGGCCAGCTTCGAGGCATGGCCAAGCGCTTCAAGTGATTGCTGCTCATCTGATTCAACTCCTGTTTCCAGTCAATTTTGCGATGCGGAGGCGGTCCGACTCATCGAGTTGGGTTACCACCACATTCGAGACGTGCACTGGAACCGCCTCTTCCTTGTTATCGGCCTTGCTGGCCTTGACACCTTCAATGTACAATCGACCCTTTTCAGAGTCGATGCGGAGCACGGCACCCGTCAACGGGTCTCCGTTGCGCTTGCCACCGTGTCGCTTGCCACCATGGGATTGATCTCCACGGTTGACCTGAACAATATCGCCCACACGAACCGTGACGGTTCGGACGCCGGCAAATCGTGCGTCTGGCTTGGCGAGTTGCAGACGAGCTGCGACACGCTTTCGCTTCTGATGCATGGGCGCATTGAAGTGCGCCTTGCGTTGCTTTCCTGGTTTCATACTCTTGACCATGATACTCCCTCAGACGATTTGCTTTGCATTGGCGGCGATACGAGGCCAGCGTTCTGCTGCCTCACGAGCAACGGGTCCCTTGATGTCGGAACCGGTGACGTCGCCTTTCTCGTTGACGATGACACATGCGTTGTCTTCGAATTGAACCCACGTACCGTCAACACGACGGAACGGACGGCGCTGTCGGATAATGACGGCGTTGAACATTTGTCGGCGGGTATCGGGTGTACCCTTCTTGACCGAGACCTTGGCCATGTCGCCAACGCCTGCGGCTGGGTACCGTCGCATGGTACCACCGAGTTTGAGAACGTTCAGGATTTGAACAACCTTGGCTCCGGTGTTGTCAGCAACGTGCAACCGTGCTGCGGTTGGCAGACCACGGGTTTGCTTTCCGGCGATGCCCTTCATCAGACAACACCCCCAGAGTTCTCAATGACACAAAACGAAACGGTCTTGGAGAGCGGTCGGCATTCCATGACCTTCACGTTGTCGCCAATGCTGACTTCACCGATGCACGAAGGCAGGTGAGCAGAGACAACGCTGGTGCGCTTCTCAAACCGCTCGTACTTCTTCATGTATCGAACGTTGTGTCGCTCGATGGTGATGGTTCTCTGCATGCCAACACTTGAGACGGTTCCTTCGAGGACTTGTCCTCGGAGTCGCAAACTGCCGTAAAACGGGCAGTTCACATCACCGTCCCACTCGCCGGTGGGGTTCTTTACGTCAACGCCAATGTCTCGCATCGTATCATGCCTTCCTGTATGTTCGGTGGATCCTGTCTTCGGGGCGCTGACCCACCATGGCCCCTTGGATGACAACATCGCTGTTGTCAACGGTGAATGTGATACTGGCCTTGTTCAAGACCACGCGGTGTTCTCCCTCGAGGAGAACGACGGTGTTTCGGGTTTCGTCAATGACGATGCCCTGGCGACCGGCCAAGGTTGAATCGGTGGAGGAGGTAATGGTCATGGAACGACCGATCCAGGATTGATTGTAGATTTCCATTTCATCGCACCTCCACATTGAATCCGTTGTTTTTGAGCACTTGAGCAGCTTTCTTCTTGTGATCTCCTTGAAGTTCAATCAATCGTCCCTTTACTGTTCCACCTGCGGCACATTTGTTCTTCAGGAGTTTTGCAAGTTGATTGATGTCAATTGCTGCGTCGTCAATGCCCTCCACTTTTGTCACAATTTTTCCATAGCGTCTTCGGTCGGTTGAGAGAATGGCTTTTTGTTGCTCTTTTGCAATTTCTTGGCAGATGCACAGTTCATTGGGTAGTCCGCAAGTATTGCAAATAGCCGCCATTGTTCTCCATCACCTCGTTATGTTCATTGATCGTTGTTCATGTGCGTCTTGAGACGCGCAATGCTTCGTCGGGTGGCCTTGTAAGCACCCATGTTGGATGGGGTGCCACCAAGTGCCTTCTCAGCACGAAGTTGGAGCAGTTCTTCCTGAAGTTCGAGAAGACGTGCTTCACGAGCCTCGGTGCTCATGGAAGAGATTTCTCGATTGGAGACAAAACTCACTGGGAACCCTCCTCTTCTGCGGCCGCTTGTGCGGCTTGAATCTTGAGCTCTTCTTCCGAGAAGATGCTGATTTCGTGAGGCAGGCGGGTGCCCGGTCGCATGATTTCAACGGTGACACCGATGGTGCCGAGTTTCTTGACGGCGACCGAGTAGCCTTTGTCCATGTGCTGAAGAGCGGTCTCACCGCAATACTTCACGTGGCCACGAATGTACTTCTCTGTTCGGTTTCGAGAACCGGTCAGTTTTCCAGCCACGGTCACAATGACGCCGCGAGCACCAGCATCCATGATGTTCTGGGCTGCGCTGTGGCAGGAGCGACGGTGGTACCATCCACGCTCAAGGGATGAGGCGATTTTCTCAGCCATCACTTGTGCGTTGAGGGTTGGGTTCTTGACTTCCTCAACCTTGAGTTTGGGGTTGGTGAGGCTGAATTCTTGGTTCAGGCGGGTTTGAAGATCGTTGATGATCTTTCCTTTTCGACCGATGACCATACCTGGGCGTTCAGCGTGGACGGTTACTTCAGTACCGCCGGGGGTACGTCGGATGTCTAGGCCACCAAACCCAGATTTAGAGGTGTTCTTCATCAGGAACTCGCGAACGAGCAGGCGCTCGACGTTGCGGTCAACGATGGTTCGTAGAATGCTTTGCTTACCCATAATGTTCACCTCAGAAGTCGTCCTCCAATTCATCGCCCATGACGTTCATGTCTTCCAAGAAGACTTCCAAGTTCACACGGTAGTGGTTGCTTGGAGTTGCACGGCCACGAGCACGTGGAATCCATCCCTTGCGGATGGGCCCACGATGAGCAGCGATGTGCGTGATGACCATTTCATCGGCATCAATGTCTTCGTATTGGAATCGTGCGTTCTCCATGGCGCTCTCAATGAGCTTGATGATGGCTCGAGAAGCCTTCACAGGGAATCGGCCAGGGCCGATACCGCCTTTGCGGTGTCCAACCATTGAAGGGCCAGAGCGACGCTTGCGCTTGTTGCCGCTTCCCAAACGGAAGGGGACTGCGGCGGCTTTGCGGCGAACATCGGCTCGGTCGGAGTCAATGCGGAGCACTTCGTTCAAGTAAGCAACGGCTTCACCAGCGGTCTTGTTCTTGACCGCACGGCACACTTCGAAACAGTGCTTGACGTGCATGTCAACGTTGGTAGCACGGGCGGTGGCCAATCGGTTACCTTGCAAGAGTTGGGTGTAACCGCGTTGAGGGAGTTGTCGTCGACGACTGCGTCGATCCATTTGATTTCTCTTTGCCATCATTTTCACCTCACTTCAACGGAACGTGCTTGGACGAACGGGTAGCACCAACACCCGGGCCACTGTGGGCCACGCCTCGTCGAGTCACGGCAAATTCACCAAGGTAGTGACCGATCATCTCTGGTTTGACGTCAACCTCTACGAAGTGTTGGCCGTTGTGAATAGCGATGCGGCGTCCGACAAATTGTGGAAGAATAGGCATGTCTCGGCGGTGCGTTCGAACCGTCTTGGCACTCGAGCGGAGCATACGGTTGAGGAAATGTTCGTTTTCAACGGACATACCTCGGCCAAGGCTGCGTCGCACACGGGACGGGAGAAGTCCGACGATGTAGTCTTCTTCTCCGGTTTCGGACCACATAGGCATTTGGTTGAGTTGTTCCATGGTGAAACCACGGTAGGTGAACTCTTTCTTCACACGTGCCGAAGTGGTCGAAAGGCGCTTACGTGCCTTACGTCGGCTGGCTTTGGGGGTCATAAAGGACTTCTTTTTCTTAGCCATGCATCATCACCTCAAATTTTCTTACCTCGTCCACGACCGGTTCGGCTTGGTGCAATCAAACCAACCTTGGCGCCCGGTGGCGTACCACGAGCAACGGAGTTGGGTCCGTGAACAGCCTGGTGGTTTCCACCGCCGTGTGGGTGATCAACAGGGTTCATGGCCACACCAGAAACGTGTGGGTAGAGTTTACCACGGGCCTTAGCCTTGTAATAGGCTGCACCGGCCGTTCGCAGTGGCATCTCATCTCGGCCGTGGCCGGCAAGAACGCCAATGGTTGCACGGCAGCTTGCTGGAAGTTCCTTCAAGGCGCCGGAGGGCATGCGAATACGGACCATGTCTCCAACGCGGGATTCCACGGTGCAGGAGTTGCCAGCAGACCGGGCCACTTTACCGCCGTCTCCGGGTCGGAGTTCGAGGTTGTTGATGGCCGTACCTTCAGGGATATTACCCAACTGGGTAATGTTTCCAGGTCGAAGAGCAACGTTGTCGCCAATGGCCACTTTGCTACCGATGGCGAGGCCTTCGGTGGCAGCGACCAAGGTGGTGTCGCCATCGGGCGTCTTGATGCGAGCGAGTGGAGCGCTGTGAACGGGGCTGTGAACCAGTTCAGTGACTTCACACACCACGTCTTTTTCACGTGGCATGCGATTCTTACCTGGGAAACGGTGGCTGGCCACGCGGTAGCGTGGCGACGAACCTTTGCGTTGTGCACGAATTCTCTTACCCATGATAGATCACCTCAGAATGCTCCTAGACGCATGGCAGCGTCTTCTGCGTCGTAGCCATCGGCCAGCTTCACCGAAGCGTGCTTGCCGTGTTTGGAGTTTCGAACGTTCACCTTGGCCACTTCGACATCAAAGATGGTCTCAACGGCTCGAGCGATTTGGGCCTTCGTTGCACTTCGGCGAACGATGAACTCAAGACGCTGCTCGGTGGTTCGGGCTTCCATGGATTTCTCAGTCAGCCATGGTTGAATGATAATGTCGTATGCGTTCATGATATCACCTCAGTTCATGGCCTCCAATGCCGCTTTCGTAAAGACCGTCAAGCGACCGATGTCGCCACCAGGGGCGAGGTCTTCAGCGCACAGGTCCTTGGCGGCAACGACGTCGACTCCGGGGAGGTTTCGTGCTGCTTGAGCAAGACCTGACTTTTCCTTGACGACCAAGAGGATAGACTTGGGCACCTTGTGGACACGACCACGCATGGTTGCCTTACCGGCACGGATCTTGCGACCGCTGCGGGCACGGTCCATGTCAGGACCAAGGCCAAGACCAGCGAAGATGGCTGCAGCCTTGCGGGTTGCGGAGCCATGATTGAAGGATTCAATGTCGTAATCGGTTGATTTGCCATCAACGATTTCAGTGTAGGTACCCAGAACGATGGGAAGGTGCTCCACGGAGTCATCGAATCGATGACCACGAGCGGAAACGGTCTCCATTGACACGGTTGCAGCCAATGCAGCGTTGCGAGCAGCATGGCGTTGCTTGGCGTTGAGTTTTCGAGACCAATCCTTCTCCACCTTTGGACCGTGAGCTCGACGGCCACCAAGGGTGTGAGGGTTTTGGGCACCACGGCGGGAGCCGGTGCGTCGTAGAATACGGGAGACACCACGACCCTTGCCCCACCATTCAACGGAATGCTTCATACCGGCCATTGGGCGG
>DUIU01000081.1:0-3001 GCA_013330155.1 Candidatus Poseidonia sp.
ACATTGAGGAGGATGGGAACGGCGATTACACCGACCAACATGCGATGAAACCACTCAACGAAGATTTGGAACACCGTGTAGCGATGGTCCTCCCCCCGGGAATCTTCCTGCTCAGGGTTCGCTTCCCAGTACGCAGCCTGTTCGTCCTCCGAGATGTCAAAGTGCCATGTGCCGAAGCAAGTGGGCCATTCAGGACACGATTCGCCAGCGTCGTTGATTCGGATGGAACCGCCGACCACAACGATGAGCAGTGCAAAGACTGCGAGCATCATGGGAAGGGTGGATGGACGGCGCCACCACGAAGGTTCCATGGTTGGGTGTGGGAGCAGACCCCTTTTGAACAAATGCCTCCCCCCCTGTGCATGGGTTCTCGACCTTGGCCGCTGCTCATCGCCGCCGTGATGGTGTTGAGCATCATGCCTGCCTCTGCCAACCAAGCAGAAACCGAGACGGCCCCGCTGGAAGGCGCCTTGCTGGACGTAGCATTCATGCCCACGAGTTGCTTGAAAAATGAAACGTGCGATGCACACCGCCCGGTTCACCTCATTGAATACTTCAGCGCCGATTGGTGCGAACCCTGTGTTGAAGTGGGCGAGGCATTGAACGGCATGGCCAATAACCAAACCATCGTTTTACAGCACCACCCCTCACCGCAAGATAGCACCTTTTTCTCCGACTCAAAGCAACGAAACGATGATGATTATCGGCTGCTTTTCCTCCCTTCCATCGTCCTCGATGGCACCCACCTGCTTACGGGAACTCGGCAAGCCATGGACCTTGTTTCAACCATGGAAAACAAATCCAGCCAGTGGCAAGGCCTTGACAACGTGTCCATGGCCAACAACACGCTCCAATGGTCAGCCACCAGCCCGGGAACGGTCGTGATCTGGGCCCTTGCACCAACCCCGCACGAAAACTCAGGGAAGATTCACCCATCTGTAGCCTACCAACGGCTAACGGCAAATGCCTCTGATGGAGAACTTGCACTCAACACGAGCACTTTTGTCTCCAATACCTCGCTGGTGATTCTCCTCGAACAGGAGGGTGTCCGCAGTTTGACCGTCGCTTCCCTGGCCCCGACGGGACTGATGGACCTCAACGACAACTCGCCCGGAGAAACAACTGGCCCGGTGAGCAAATCTGAAACCTACCTCCCTGTCTTGGTTGGGGTGTTTTTGGCATTGATGCTCTTGCCTGCGTTCGTAGCACACCGACGCCTCATGAAGCCAAAGCAAACCGAAACCACGAGAGAAATTAAGTCAGAAGAGTGAGGTAGGTTCAAAAAGAGTAGGCAAGTGGGCGGTATGCGATACCTTCGCAGTTGATTGTCAATGGTCAAGCCAGCACGCCAACATACCCGCTTTGAACGCGCTCGAATCATCGGTGCACGCGCCCTCCAAATTGGAATGGGAGCCCCCCTTTACGCCACGGAAGAAGTCCTTCGTGACCAATTCAAAGAAGAGCTCGTTTCACTCTACGGCTTGGAAGAAGCCAATATCCGCTTCGTTCTTGACCCGCTCAAGATTGCGCTCTATGAGTATGAGAACCATCTCATCCCCATTGACATTGACCCTCACGAGTCGTGAGGCAAAGCGTTGGACATAAAGCCGTAGAAATCGGCTTCCGACACCTCTGGAAGGGCATCCCGCTTGACAAGCAGCGTTCGAACCGCCCACAGGTCAACAAAAATCCGATACTTTGTGGTCGCATCCAAGTAATCCACGCCACTTGAACCACCGGTACCCATCCTTCGTCCGATCATCCGCTCAACCATTCGAGCATGATGCGTCCTGAACAGCAACATGGATTGCTCCAATTCCACGAAACTGTCGATGAGCCGACGAGGCCAAGACAACAACGGAAGGTCCCTGTAGGATTCTATAAACAGCAACCCTGCTCGATGACGAATGGCCTCGCCATCCTCCATGAGAAATTGCTCCGCCCCAGAAACACCCGCTTCAATTCGAGGCCGCACCGTGGCTTCATCACCGTGCCCAATGGCAATCATGTGAGCAATGACGTGTTCACCGTGTTGGCGCATGGCTTCGAGGTGCTGGTCCACGTAGCTGCGAACGGCATCAACATCACCTTCGCTTCCCGGAGACGAACCATGAATCGGTGTTCGAGACAGCCATGTCTTGAGCACATCGTTGAGCGAAGGTTCGTTGGTTGTGGTTTCAAAATCCAGAAGCGCTTGTGCTGAAACTTTGCCTTCTTGAGCGAGCCGCTTCATGTGCTGTAGGGGGTCCATGCCGCCAACTCGACCTTGGGTTTCAAGCCCCATCAAGACCTCCAATTCACGCATTTGCCAAGACTCAAAACCGGACGATGTACCGAGGCGGTCCCTGAACGCCAAGAAGTCCTGAGGAGAAAGGGTCTCCATGACTTTCCATTGATCGGCGAGCAACCGGAAGATTTCACTGACCCGCTCCAGGTGATGAACCACGCGAGGGATGGTCGACTCCGCAATGTGCTCATGGTTCATGAGCTCACGTGCTTCCTTCAATTCACGAAGGATCAACTTGAACCACAATTCGAAGGTCTGATGGACGATGATGAAGTGCAACTCGTCGTTGGACGGAAGCGGGACATAACCGTCAGGACCGTCCTGAAGGGCGAGGAGTTCCTCCAGACGAAGGTAGCCGCCATAGGTGATGCGCGCAGAGGGTGAAGACTCGGCCATGGAACCTACTGTGCGAAGCAACCCCATGAAACCTTCACCTGAATCCGGTTGAAACTGAACCCTTGAACGGCCAAACGCCACGAGGGTTTTCGCTCAATGAACTGCATTTCACAAGAATCACTGACATAATACTCATAGAGCGATTACGAAACCCCTCCATATGGGCGTACCACAGACCTCAGTGCAGGATTGGCTCAAAGGCTACGACAAAGAAGCCATTACCGTGGGGGTTGTGGCCTCTCATTCATCGTTGCAAATTCTCCATGGTGCTCGCCAAGAAGGCTTCCGAACCCTCGGTATTGCCGTTGGTGAAAACCG
>DUIU01000081.1:3337-7373 GCA_013330155.1 Candidatus Poseidonia sp.
GCAGACCCGGATGAATGGTTGATGCTCGATGATTACCGCGAGATGCTCGACTACGCCGAATGGTTCCGAGAAAAGAACGTCATCATTGTCCCTCATGGCTCCTTGGTGGAATACTTGGGAGCAAACAATTTCAGAAACCTCGAAGTCCCAACCTTCGGAAATCGAAACATCCTCCACTGGGAGAGCAGTCGGGCCTTGCAGCGACAATGGCTGGAAGACGGAGGTTGTACGATGCCAAAGGTGGTTGAAGACCCACACAACATCGACGGTCCGGTCATCGTAAAGTATGCCGGAGCCAAGGGCGGCCGAGGTTACTTCGTGGCTCGAGACTACCGCGATTTCCGCCGAAACGTCGACATCGAAGAGGAATTCACCATTCAGGAATACGTGCTTGGATGCCGATATTACCTTCACTTTTTCTTTGACCCCACCGCAGATGACGGATTTCAGGTCCAAGGTCGTGGCGAACACGCTGGAAAGAACCTGGGGCGCCTCGAACTGCTCTCCATGGACCGTCGTGATGAAAGCAACGTTGACGAGTTCTACAAACTCGGTTCACTTCGAGACCTGCGCGAAATGTCACTGGAGCCATCGTTTGTTGTCACAGGAAACCAGCCAGTTGTGATTCGTGAATCACTCCTGCCGAGGGCCTTTGAAATGGCCGAGGGGACCGTGGCAGCCTCCTACAATTTGGAAGAGGGGTCAAGAGGTATGCTCGGGCCGTTCTGCCTCGAAACCATCGTAACCGACCAACTTGAGTTCAAGGTGTTTGAGATCAGTGCGCGCATCGTGGCCGGTTCAAACCCGTTCATTGGTGGCTCGCCCTATTCCGACATCAACGAGCGGTTCATGTCCACAGGTCGTCGTATTGCGAGGTCCATTCGCAAGGCATTGGATGCCGGTCGCTTGGACGAAATCATTTCGTGAACTCACTCATCTTCACTCAGTGCATCCAAATCAGGTGCGCTGGGCAGAGAAACATCAGCAACCGTTTCCTCGGGCATGGGAATGTCGTCGACCTTCTCTTCAACCGATGCATCACGGTTCAACCCACGGGCAGCCGCTGCAATTTCAGCCTCAAGTTCTTGCTTTCGAGCCTCTCGCTCTTCGGGCGATGGCAAGGTGAATTCAGCCACCAGCATGATGGGGTCGCCGGAGGACAGTTCACCATTGTACTCCAATGGCTCACCACCTGGAGTGACGATGACTTGGAATTTGGTTGGGTCCTTGCTCTTTCGCTTTTGGTGCTTTTTGTAGTGGTGAACATAGACTTGGTAGGCACCTGCTGGTGCTTTTCCTTCTTCCCAGAACACGTTTTCAACCGGTTTCCGAGTTTCAGCTCGAACGTTGGCATCCACGTCCAATTCCCCACCGCAGCCGGATTTCTTGTTACCGCCATGGATGCGTTCGCCTGATGGGCAGACAACGTGCAAGTCCAAGTCGTTGTAATTGTTCCACATCAACGAGATTTGGACATCGGACGACTGAGCACCTTCACGCTCCAAGCGTGCCTGAAGTTCAGACATGGCTCGCTGAGCAGCCTCTTTGGCTTCGAGAACTTCTTGTTCACGGGCAGATTCAATTTCTGCGAGGCGTTCTGACTCCGCCGCTTCAATCTCGGCCTGGCGAGTTTCTTCGACCTCTGCAATAGCGGCTTGGGATTCGGGAACATCCATACCGGCTGCACGCAACTCCTCCTCCAGAGCTTGGCGCTGTGCCGCACGCTCCTCAGGCGAGGAGAGGTTGAATTCAGCCACCAACATGATGGGGTCGCCAGCCGACAATTCTCCGTTGTATTCGCGAGGGTCGCCACCTTGATTGATGATGACTTGGAACTTTGTGGGGTCCTTGCTTCTTCGCTTCTTGTGCTTCTTGTAGTAATGAACGTAGACCTGATAGCGTCCTGCAGGTGCTTGCCCGTCTTGCCAGAAAACGTTCTCAACGGGTTTTCTCGTTTCGGCCCGCACGTTGGCGTCAACATCCAGTTCACCGCCGCATCCGGATTGCTTGTTGCCACCGTGGATACGCTCGCCTGAGGGGCAAAGCACGTGCAAATCCAAGTCGTTGTAATTGTTCCACATCAACGAAATTTGAACGTCTGAGGATTGTGCGCCTTCTCGTTCAAGTCGAGCACGCAACTCGGACATAGCGCGCTGGGCTGCTTCTCGCGAATTGAGCATGTCCTGTTGGCGAGCAGCTTCGATCTCAGCAAGGCGCTCGTCTTCAGCTTCGGCGAGTTCAGATTGGCGAAGTGCTTCTTGTTCAGCAGCCAAACGTGCTTCCTCGGCGTCCCTCGCAGCAGCCCGTTGAGCCGCTTCTTCTTCTTGACGAAGTTGAGCATCCTCCAATTCAGTTTGGCGACGTGCGTCGTCCAACTCCCGCTGGCGGCGTGCTTCTTCCTCCGCCCCAGCCTGCTCCTGTCGTCGTTGATTGAACCGCTCTTCGGCGAGTTGACGATCGCCTTGATTTTGTTGACGGAGAATGTCCTGTATGGTGGCTAATTTGCGGTCAAGGTTCTTTTTTGCCTTTCCAAAACCCATGCCAGAATGTTGCTGCAGGAGGCCTTCGGCCATCATCCCGCTTTGGAGGTTCACCTGTGCTTCCCTTCGCATGACGATAAACATGAGGCCAAGGAGGAAAGCCCCGCCGAAGGCGATTGACAGAACATAATCCTCCAAAGGCATGTTCCCTCCACCACGAACTACCTCTTGAAACATGCGTTCAACTCATCATGACCCATTCATCAACGCCAAAGAGCCTAACAAGGGGGACCGGAAGTAAGAACCATGCGCGAGGTGGCACTCACATGGAACAGGGAATCCATAACAAAAACCGACCTTGCTGTCCTCGACGAAGTCGTTGAACAATTGACTTTTGTTGCCAATCTGCTCATCACTCCAGAGGGCGTGCGGCAAATCATCCTTCCAACCTACCATGAAGGGAAATCAGCGGAAGACCTCGAAAACATCCCCTACATTACGGTTGAACAACGCCTGAATGAGCGAGAGAGTGAAGCCCTCATCATTTGGAACACGCACTCCTTGGTCTGCTTGGCCTCAACCACCGAAAACATTCACGTGATGCCACCCATTGAATTCGACAACGGTACCCTGACCATCAGTTTGAGAGGAATCCCCCAAGCCATTGCATCCTTCGTCAAACTTAGCAAAGTGTTTCTCCCCCCGGCCAACATCCGTGTGAGCGATGTCAGAGCGCATGAGAACGGGCTTGAACAGGCCCTTACTCCTCGCCAGTACGAGTGCTATGGTTTGGCCCTTAAGCACGGCTATTATGACGAGCCGAAAGCCATCACTATGCAAGCCCTTGCCGACATTCTCGGCATCGCTCGGTCAACGTTCCAAGAACACCTCCAATCAGCCGAACAAGCGGTCCTCATTTGGGCTGGAGAGCAACTCTGAGAACGGGAGAGGCAAACCAAACCTTTGATGGGGGCGGCATCTTGGCGTGGTCATGGACAAAAGTGACCGGCTCAACCGGCTCCTTCCAAACCAACGAGGCGTTTGGATTCCAATCGACCACGGTGCTTCGGACTATCCAACCCCTGGCCTTGAAGACATTGAAGGGCTCATTCGTTCACTCGTCGATGCAGGCGTCAACGCCATTGTAGCACAGAAAGGCTTGGTCAGTAAATACGCCCACCTCTGCGATGGGACGGCAACGAACATGGTGATTCACTACTCAGTCTCCACGCGCCATGCAGGGCCGAACATGAACAACAAGGTCATCGTCGGACATGCTGATGAAACGCTCAAACGCGGTGGCATCGCTGTTTCAAGCCAAGTCAACATGGGAAGTGAAAATGAGGCGGCCATGATTTCTCGCATGGGTGAACTCAATCGACAAGCCCTCCATTTGGAGCTCCCTTCGTTTGGCATGGTCTACGCGAGAGGACCTCATCTCAACCACCAACACGGCGATTTTACACACTCACAAGCGCATGCTGTCCGCCTAGCCTTTGAGCTCGGGTGTGATGCAGCAAAATGCGTCTGGACCGGGGACAAGACCTCGTTTTCAT
>DUIU01000081.1:7736-8028 GCA_013330155.1 Candidatus Poseidonia sp.
GACACTGCTGAAGTGTTGAACACGGTTGAGAAAGCCCTCAAAGCGGGGGCAAGTGGAGTGTGCATGGGACGGCAAGTGTTCGCTCATCCAGACCCCGGAGCTATGGCGAAGGCACTTGTCATGATGGTTCACGAAGGGGCCTCCGCCGCCTCCGCCATGAACGCCGTTGGATTGTGAGGTCGTCGCATGGAAATTTGGCTACGCACCATTGACGGTCCAGAGGTGGCAAGCGTTGAGGGGATTGACCGCCTCTTCGGTGCAACGCCCCACGATTCGAACCTTCATGTGAAGG
>DUIU01000101.1 GCA_013330155.1 Candidatus Poseidonia sp.
CCTTCACGCTCCAATGGAGGTCACTCTACGACGGTGCATCGGATGATTTGCTGAGGAGTTTTCGGGCGATCTGTTTGTGGATTTGTTTTCGTGTTCTCAATGGTTCTCACGACATCGATACCATCAGTGACCTTTCCAAAGACAGGGTGGGCAGAGGGTGAGCGAGTGTCCCACCAATCAAGGAAATCATTGTGTTTGGTGTTGATGAAGAATTGCGAGCCACCACTGTCGGGCCGGCCCGTGTTGGCCATGGAAAGCGTTCCGACTTTGTTTGAAAACTGAGCATTTTCTGGATGCTCATCGGGGATGTTTCCTCCTCGGTTTCGAGTAATTGATTGGCCATCACTGGTCGTGTAGTTCCCTCCACTCTTTGGCCCTCCAGTCCCTGCACGCGGGGAGTTGGGGTCTGCCGAGTAGGGGCAACCGCCTTGAAGCATGAATCCCTTGATGACTCGATGGAAGTGAAGGCCATCGTAGTAGCCTTGTTGAACCAAATCAAGGAAATTGCCTGCCGTGACCGGCATGGTTTCGGTAAAGAGTTCGATGGTTATGTTGCCTGCGGTGGTCTCCATGAGAATGTGCATAGCCTAACCACTGACCGGCACTTGAAGAGGATTTGCCTCTCTTGCAGTGAACCACACCTTGATAATTAATGGGCATCAAAAATAAATCATGGGCAACCCACTCGACATCCCCTTTACGAACATGGACGGCGAACAAACCACTCTTCGAGCACTCGGCGGCACTCGTTGGCTGGTGGTGAACGTGGCCAGTGCTTGTGGAGCAACGCCACAATACGCTGGCCTGCAGTCTCTTCACGAAGCCCATGACGATTTGACCGTCATCGGTTTTCCGTGCAATCAATTCGGCCGTCAAGAGCCTGGAACCCATGAGGAGATTTGCGAATTTACCTCCTCTACCTACAACGTGTCCTTTCCGCTCATGGCGAAGGCCGATGTGAACGGGGAGGACCGCCTTTCACTCTACGATGCCCTTTGCCAGACCGCTGATGCCGATGGTTACGATGGCGATATTCGTTGGAATTTTGAAAAATTCATCATCGAGGCCGACGGTACGGTCACGCGATTTTCCTCCCGAGTCAAGCCCGAGGCCCTCGGGCTGTAATCAGGGCGCTTTGTAGCGTCGCTCTTTCAAATCATTTTGATAGCGTTCACCAAAGGACGCCCCGTGCTCAGCGATCCATTCTGAGAACAAACGCGTGCCCACCGGTGGGGCAGACGAGGCCATCAATCCTTGACGGAGACCTTTGATTTCAGCGCGCGTGATGACATCGTCCTGCAAAAACACACCCAACACCCTTCCAAACATCCACCCGGCCAGCGGAGGTATGGGGAGAATCATCCGCCTCAATCCCATGGCCTTTACCATGTGGCGAATGTAGTCCTTGTAGCGAAACGTCTCGGGGCCAGTAACGTCTACGATGGCGTTCTCTTTTGCCTTGCCTTGGGCGATGGCCACCTCTGCAACATCCTCAACATGAACCGGTTGAATCGGATAATTGCCAAAACCAAACACGCCGAAAACAGGGAATCGACGGAGCATCCAGGCGATGTTGTTGATGAGGACGTTTCGATGGCCACCAAAAAGAACCGTTGGACGCAAAATGGCGTAGGAGAGTCCCGATGTTTCCAATAGACGCTCAACTTCCACTTTGCCTTCAAAATACGTCCAATTTGGAGCTTTGGTTGGATTGGCCACAGAGAATTGGACGATGCGCTTGACACCGGCCAAGGTTGCTGCCTCAAACAACCGTCGTGTGTTCTCTACGGCGGTGTTGTGAGCGAATTGCTTGTCTCGCTTGTTGTATCGAACCCAATACGTGTTGTAGAGCACTTCAGCACCACGCAATGAATCGACCAACCGGTCCATATCGTTGAAATCAAGTCCATGCACTTCCACTTGCCCATCAAAGGGGTCGTCTCGTCCCACGGCGTTGGTCAATGTTCGAACGTGCACACCCTCTTTCAACAGGTGGTGAGCAATCCATCGGCCTGAGTAGCCAAAAGCGCCGGTCACAACGTGAAGAGGCCGGCCCATAACCCGAAACCGATGTCATGAACAAGAAACCCATGGTTCGTTTTCATGGATATCAAACTGAATGTCTTGTTTGACTTGGTCGCGACCCTCGGTGTTCATAGGGAAAGGGTTGGAGGCCCGAATGGAGCGGTTGGTCCGAAGGCTACGGTCGCGGGGTGCTCGTCCTTGAGGCATCGGCATGTCAACCTTCAGCGATTTAGAACTTGATGAACGAATTTTGGAAGCTCTGACTTCCGAAGGGTATCAGACCCCTACACCGGTTCAATCCGAAACAATTCCAGCCCTGATGTCGGGCCGCGACGTGATGGGTATCGCGCAGACCGGTACGGGAAAAACGGCTGCCTTCGCCCTTCCCATTCTTCACCACCTCGCCAGTGAGCAGCCCAATTCTGGACGACCCATTCGAGCGCTCATGCTCACCCCCACCCGTGAACTGGCTGCCCAAATTGCTGAACGCCTGCGCGTTTACGGGCGCCATCTTCCGTTGTACTCGACCGTCATTTTCGGTGGAGTCGGGCAATCGCCACAGGTCAAAGCTCTTCGACGTGGCGTGGATATTTTGGTCGCAACACCAGGACGCCTCCTGGACCTTCACAATCAAGGCCATGTTGATTTGAGCCAGGTGGAGCACTTCGTTTTGGATGAGGCTGACCGCATGCTTGACATGGGCTTTAGCAAGGACGTTGAGCGTATCCTCGCCCTTGTTCCAAACAAGCGTCAGAATCTGATGTTCAGTGCAACCATGCCCAAAGCCATTGGTACACTCGCCGGCCGAATGCTTCACCGTCCTGTAGAAGTTGACATCAGTCCAGAAGCGCCAACCACCGACCGGATCGAGCAGTACATTGCGTTCGTCCAAAAAAGTGACAAGCGCGAGTTGCTCATTGACCTTATCGAGGGACAAATGGTTTCGTGCGGCATTGTTTTCACACGAACAAAACACGCTGCAAATCGTTTGGCGAAGCAGCTCAGCAAGGTTGGCATTCCCTCCGATTCCATTCATGGTGATAAGAGTCAAACCGCCCGAACCAAAGCCCTCGCCTCGTTCAAAAAAGGCGATGTGTTTGTGCTGGTGGCCACCGATATCGCCAGTCGCGGCATCGATGTCGAAGACATCACGCACGTGTTCAATTTTGATCTTCCCAATGAACCGGAAGTCTACATCCATCGCATCGGCCGAACGGCACGGGCAGGACGAGAAGGATTGGCCTACTCGTTTTGTGATGAAACAGAATCGGGGTATTTGGTTGGCATTCAGCAACTTCTTGGTGAAGAAATCGAAGTGTTGGAAGACCAACCGTACCATTTCGAGAAGGCACGGCCCAAGCCCGGTCAAAAACCCGGACGGGTCAAGGGCTCACCCGGCGGGGGACGTTCTCGTCGCGGCACCGGGCGCGGCAGCGGAATGCGTCGTTACAACCGTGGTGGCCAGAAGCGAGGCGATGGCGGCAACCGCTCGGGAGGTCAACGTGGCGGCAATCGGTCTGGCGGCCAACGTGGCGGCAACCGGCGAAACGACGACCGTAACTCGAACAACCGCCCAAATCGACCTGGGCAGAAAAGCGACCGCCCCAACCGCCCTTCAGGCGGCCGTCCTCCACAACACAACGACCGCCGTGGAAAGCAACAAGGTCGTTCGAATGCTTCGAACCGTCAAGGTTCTCGACGACGGTCCCAACGACGAGATGACCGATCCTGAGCTTGCTCAATTGAAGTCGCTGGGTGCTTTTATTCACGCCAGTGGCGCAGGCGCAGCAGCGTTGACATCCGCCGATACACCGGCTTCATAGCGCTTGAAATTCTCATTGAACATCGAAGCCAATTTGTCAGCCGTTGCATCGTAAGCGGCTCCGTTGGACCACGTTGACTTGGGTTGCAAAACATCAGCAGGAACGCCGGGGCACGAGGTGGGAACTTCAAAGCCGAAACGCTGGTCAGTGACAAATTCAACCCCGTCCAAATCGCCGTCAAGAGCGGCGTTGAGCATGGCTCGGGTGTATTTGATTTTCATTCGGTTTCCTTCGCCGTAGGCGCCACCGGACCAGCCGGTGTTGATGAGCCAGGCCGT
>DUIU01000049.1 GCA_013330155.1 Candidatus Poseidonia sp.
CCAACCCAAAATGGATTCCTCGATTAGAACTTGAGAGATACGGGAATTGCGTAGACCCAACTGAGAAATTTCCACCAGTTCACCCATGTCCCGTGCTGTTCCACCGCCCAGGCCACCAAGGGTGAAGGCTGGACGAATGAGGATGGGCCAACTGCCGATTAATTCAGCGGCGGCAATGACCTCATCGATGGAGTTGCAGGCTACAGCTTGACTGATGGGGAGGTTGATCGATTCACAGACCTGGTTGAACAACTCTCGGTCTTCGGCTTTGTCAATGGCGTCCAAATCCGAACCGATGAGTTCGACATTCAAGCGCTCCAGCGTCCCATTATGGGACAATTCACTGGCAATATTGAGCGCCGTTTGCCCGCCCATGCCGGCCAGCAAAGCACACGGGCGCTCCTTTTCCAGAATCTTCGCAATGGTGTCGGGCAGAAGCGGTTCAATGTAAACAACGTCCGCCATTTCGGGGTCGTTTTGAATCGTGGCGGGGTTGGAGTTGACGAGGATGACTTTGTAGCCGTCTTCTCGGAGTGCTCGAACCGCTTGCGAACCCGAGAAATCGAATTCAGCCGCTTGTCCGATTTTAATTGGACCGCTACCGAGCACCATGATGCTCTCAAGGTCGTCCCTGCGTGGCATCAATGCTCACCTCCCATATGGGCATCAACCATGGCTCTAAAGCGCAAGAAGAGCGGTGCTGCATCGTGAGGACCCGGACAAGCTTCGGGATGAAATTGGACCGTGAAACATGGTTTCCCAATGACGTCAAGCCCCTCAACCGTTCCGTCATTGGCGTTGATGTAGCGGACTTCAACCTCTGAACCGTGCTGGTTGGAAACCGGGGGTGAGGTCGCACCGGTTGGATGGGCAGCCAACATCCCATCGATGGGATGAGCCACGGCAAAACCGTGGTTTTGACTGGTGATGGAAACGGTGCGGTCGTAAAGGTCAACCACTGGCTGATTGGCTCCTCGGTGCCCGTAGCGCATCTTGTAGGTCTGCAAACCCGATGCAAGGCCCATGAGTTGGTGGCCCAAGCAGATGCCCATGACAGGAAGACCATCTTGGACGGCTCGAGCCAGTGTATTGCGAGCGGCCGTGGCCTTTCCGGGATGCGCAGGGTCGCCTGGGCCATTGCTGCAGAACAACGCGTCAATGGCGTACTCCTTTCGCAACCGGTCATAGTCGATGTCAGGTGGACACCAGACGACGTCGAAGACCATGCAAAGGTGGCGGAGGATGTTGTGTTTGACACCACAATCCAAGACGCCAAGCCGGGGTTTGGAAGCCCCGAGTTCATCGGTAGAACCTGGGTTGAGTTCAAGAGGCTCGTCAATGGAGACTTCGTCGACCAAATCTTCCAATTCGGGGGAGGTCAAGGTGCTGAGTTGAGCCTTCATTTCGTCCTCCCTCTCCAAGGGACCAAAGACGCAAAGAACGGTTCCAAGTTCACGAACACGGCGAGTAATCGCTCGTGTGTCGATGTTGTGAATCCCAGGTACGCCATGAAGGCGAAGGAATTCATCCACGGTGCCAATCGAAGAGCGATGGTCGGGTTGGTGCATAGCATGACGAACAACAACTCCCTTGGGCCAAACATTGGCTGATTCGGAAGCCCCTTTGTGGACACCGTAGTTTCCGATGAGTGGATAAGTGAACGTCAAGACCTGTCCTGCAAAGGATGGATCTGTCAACGATTCCTGATACCCCATCATCCCGGTGGTGAACACCAATTCACCCGAACCGATGGCATTGGCTCCAAACAAGTCCCCGAGGTACCGCCCACCATCAGCCGTCAAGAGGACACCTGGCCCCGAGGCTGCAGAGGGAAGGTTCGCTGCATCAGACAAGCCATCGGCAGCATCTGGGATGTTAAGCGGCGATGGATTGTAGAGCCGGTGCGTCGCCGGAAGAGAGCGCGTATTTGCGATGCCGCCCCCTAACATTGAATTTTGTCGTAAAAGGCCCCCCATAATGATTGGGTGCGCTATGTCTTGGGATTTCATCCGATGAAGTTTGGCCATATGCTGCAATTATACAGCCCATGACCCCGAGTAAGAAATTATTCACTTTTGTTTTCTCGGTCGAGGTCGACCACCGACTTTCCGCGTGCGGAGGGCTCGATAATCAACTTGGCATCAGGGAAGTGACGTTCGCTTCCTCCCTGCCCAAACCAACCTTCCATGAAGAGCGCGAGAGCTGCCACTTCCGAGTGAGGTTGATTGCCAACCGCCACGTTGTATTGAGCATACTCAAACACCTCGCTGGGTACTTTTGCACCACCAACGACCACGACAACGGGCCGGTCCCTGCGAATTCTAGGAATTACCTCGCGGTATGGCTCTCCATACATGGTCAAATGAATGGCTACGCCGGGTTCACCATCGCCTGCGTCGTGCTGGGTGAATCGCTTGAGCCACCCCATAGAACCCGAGACATGTTCACACGTCATCGCACCACCAAACCGTTCGTTAACCGAAGCGAGGTTCGCAAATAGGGCGTTGTCCTCATCCCCAGCCAGAAGGAAATGTGTGGCTCCTAGGGCCCGTGAAACCAGCGCCAAATGCGTTGTAATTCGAGGGTCTCGACCCCTACGGTATCCAAGCCTCAAGACGTTGAACGGAGTGGGGCTCATGGTTTGGCCACCTGACTCTTCTTCAAGAGGATAGCGTTCAGTTTTCTGCAGGAGGCTTGACGGCAGGGCGGTGAACGGGTTCGTTGCGCTCAGAGAAGTCATAGTCGTTGGAATCCAGGAAACGAATCAACCATTTGAGGAGCAAAGCATTGACGATCAGATTTGATCCAAACGTGGTCCCACCCCACAGAAGACCCAAGCGAAGTGTGCGCCAAAGACCGACTTGCATGTCCAAGTCGGCATTGCTGAGGAACAGAGCACCCACCAAGGGCTCTGCGACATAAAGCCCGGCAAGAATCAGCATGCCACCTGCGGCCGTAGAAGGAAGAATCTTCCCCATGTCTCGGCTAAACTCGGTCAACAAGGCTGAAATCAGAGACAACACCATGACGGCGAGCGCTGCCTGTTCAAAATTCAAAGAGAAAAACACCGAGACACCAGCGGATAAATCGTCGTTGTTTCCTCCAATAAACAACCACCAAACCACCACCATCAGCGTGATGAGCATCCCGCCATTCTTTGAGTCTCGAGCGGCCATATCGTAGACGTCTTGCTGATTGCGAGGGTTTAGACGTTTGAGTATTCGTTCTGCAAACTCCCAATCAAGGGGGAGGTCGTTCCCCTCTGCAGTAGGAACAAGGCCCGCAGGAGCGCCCTCCTCAAGCAATGCATCCACCTCGGACATGACTGCCCCTTCTTCGTAACAACTTATCAAACCTGCCGAACCAGGGAGGCTCATGGCCTCGGACTTTCGGCTCTCGCCCGCCCGCCGAACGGCTGTCGCAAGGGCCATGCGATTTACGACTGCACCCCACATCATGGGGATCGTCAACGCCACAACGGATTCCTTCTTTGAAGGCAGCCGTTCCTTGAATGACGAGGCTGTGGAACGTGGCCTTGCCATGTGGGATGAAGGGGCAACCTGGGTTGATGTCGGTGGAGAATCCACCCGCCCGGGCGCCAATCCCATAGGGATTGAACAGGAACTTCAACGGGTTCTTCCGGTCATCCGTGGCCTGCGAACCGCTCGACCAAAGGGGTTCATTTCGATTGACACACGCCATGCAGTGGTAGCGCAAGCAGCCATTGAAGCAGGAGCAGACATGGTGAACGATGTTTCTGGCCTTCGAGACCCTGACATGATGGATGTCGTGGTCACCACCGGATGCGGCGTTTGCGTGATGCACATGCAAGGGGAGCCAGGAACCATGCAAGAGAATCCAATCTACGAAGACGTCGTGAAAGAGGTGCGTGACTCCCTCGACGAGGTGAAACAGGCCCTTACGGCCCGAGGTCATCCCTCACAATTGATTTCACTCGACCCCGGAATTGGTTTTGGGAAAAATCAGGACCATAACATCGCTTTGCTCATGGAAGGACGGGACTTGCTCAAAACGGAAGGAGCGTTGCTCTGGGGTGTATCAAGAAAGAGCATTGTTGGCCACCTAACCGGACACACCGACCCTGCTCATCGCTTACCTGGGACCCTTGGCTTAGCAGCAGTTGCTCATCAAATGGGCGTCGACATTGTTCGCGTGCACGATGTCCCAGAGCATCGAGACCTGTTCAAGGCGATGACCCTCGGCTCAGCCCATTCCGAGCACATTGAGTAAAATCAGTGGCGTTGCCCAAGCACCTAGCATCGAACCAAGGTTGGTCAACGCTGTGACGAACAACACCTTGCCCGCAGGATTTGACCACATGAGAGAAAGCTCATCCAACTTCAGAAAAATTTGGAGGTCCTCTGCGGTAGGTTCGGCGAGTTTAAGCTGGACATAACCAGCAAACCATCCAGCAGCCAAAGCAGGATTGAGCGAGGTGATTGGGGAAGCGAGGGCTGCGGTCAAAATGGCCAAAGGATGACCTCGCGCTATCAAGCAAGCCAGGGCTGCAAAGATGGCATTTGAAGCCGTCCAGACGGTGAAAAAGGTCACCCAGTCAATGTCCCTACTGGTTGAAAAGACAGCGGCCAGCACGCCGATCATCACCAACGGAAAGGCCCATGGCAGGAACTTTCGAACAAGCGATGGAGACGGCAATGATTCGAGCGATGAAGAATCTATAGATTGGCTTTCTGAAGACAATTCCTTCGAGACACCACGAAGATGTCCTGCACCGAG
>DUIU01000135.1:0-4072 GCA_013330155.1 Candidatus Poseidonia sp.
GTTTTTTGTCTCTGCTTTGCGGGGGGGTGGGGGGGCACCCGCCGTGACGGTCGCCATTGAGAAATGGGGCGGTTTGGTGGGTGGTTTGCTCGGTACCGTTCCCTCGACCATCGTTCCAGCAGGGATTGGCATGTACCTGGCAGGAGGTGAAGACGAAATCGTCAGCAGCATGATGGTGGTGCCGCTTGGCATGTTGCTCAATGCGCTGTTTCTGGGTGCATGGCTGGTGCTTCCCCGTTGGTTCTCCAACACCTCCCGCCCGCTTCTTTTGACTTCCATTGGGGCCCTTGCCGTTTGGTTTGTTTTAGGCATGGGCGTGTGGTTTCTCCTCCAAAATACGGTCGTCGGTATTCTCCTTACCGAGCAGGAACTTGCCGCCGTAGGGCTTGCCCTTTTGTTCTTCACGGCGGTGTGGTTTAACCGGCGCCCTCAACCAACACCGAAAGGAAGCAACGCCGTTTCCAAAACCGTGCTCTTTGCCCGAGGAAGCATGGCGGCCGCCGCTATCGGGGTCGCCGTTTGGATGGCCGGCCTTGGCTTCCCGCTCCTGGCCGGTTTAGCCAGCGTTTTTCCAGCCATTTTCCTCACCAGCATGGTGGCGCTGTGGTTGGCTCAGGGACCCACCGTTCCACAAGGAGCAGCGGGGCCGATGATGCTTGGAGGCGCCAGTGTGGCCGTGTACGCGAACATCGCCATGTGGTCGTTGCCGGCCTACGGCGTTGTGGTGGGTTCCGTGGTGGCGTGGGTGGGCTCGGTGCTGGGCTGGTCAATTCCCGCTTTCCTCGTCCTGCGTCGTGTTCACAGCAAGGTCAACGGTTGACGGCTCGAGTCCATCGGGGGGCGCCGGGAATGCCGACCACATCGATTTGAACGAAGGTGACGCCTTTGACGTTGAACAGCCGTTTCCGTAGAGCGTCCAAGTCGAGCAAACAGCAGGGACAATGCGGGCGGGCGGGCCTTACCGTCAGGTTGACTTCCCCATCTTCGGCGACATCAACGTGTTGAACGATGTCCAATTCGGGGTAAGGGCGTGTGTCGTGGGGGTCGTTCCACGAAGCCAACACGCGAGCGACACGGCGCTGCAGGGCGACGTGCTTCCGTCCCATGATGAACCCTCAATCCTCGTCCTTGACCAATGCTTCGGCTTCATCGAGGCGTAATTCGGCCAATCGGCCTTCCACTTCACCCAGTTCGTCTTGACAACGCTTGAGAAGAGCAGTCCCCTCCTCAAACATGGCCAAGGTTTCATCCAAGTTTTTTCCGCCTCGTTCAAGTTGGGTTACCAGCGCTTCGAGTCGTTGCAAGGCTTCGTCATAGGTCATCGTTTCTTTCGTCATGGTTGTTCCTCCAGGGATTGAATGGTATGCACGTCGGCGGCCGCTTGACCGTCAGCGAATTGGAGTTGGATGGTTTGCCCTTCGGTCAGGCTACCGATGTTGGAAATAACGCCGCCCTTGTTGTCTTGGACCATCGAGTAGCCACGCTCCAGCACCCGTTTTGGGTGGGCGGCTTGAAGGGTTGCACCGAGACGAGCCAAGCGTTGTTGGTGGCTTGAGAGGCTGGCTTCCATCGTGCGTTGGAGTCGGTTGTTGAGCGCTGTTAACCGCTGCTTAGCGGTGAAGATGCCCTTGCCGGGAGCATGGCGCAATTGGTTGGCCAACAGGTCCAGCCGTTGACGAAGTTCACCGATGCGGCGAACCACGGAGGCGTTGAGGCGTTCGTCCAACTCGTCGTGCAGCTGAAGCAAGGCGTTGCGGTCGGGGACCAATCGCTCAATGGCATTTGATGGGGTTGAGGCCCGGACATCGGCCACCAGATCCGAGACGAGGTGGTCCTGTTCGTGGCCAACCGCCGAGATAATGGGGACGGTGCTGGCTAAAATGGCTCGAGCTACCGGTTCAAGGTTGAACGCCCAGAGGTCTTCGGGTGACCCACCTCCTCGCCCAACGATGACCACGTCAACGGGAGGAAGTCCGAGGCGCTCAGCCACTTCAGGTTGAGCCAATTGGCGGGTGACGGCGAGTCCACGCACGATTTCTTGGGCTGCATGCTCGCCTTGCACCAGCACGCCAATGACGGTGGTTCGCATGTCCGGCCAACGGTTGGCCATCAGGCGTTTCATGTCGGAAAGGGCGGCTGAACCGGTGCCGGTGACGATGGCGACGTGTTTTGGAGGGGACGGCAAGCGACGAGGGGGGAGGTCAAGGGCGCCTTCGGCCTTGAGGTCAGCCACCAGCCGACGCTTTGTTTCCTCCATGGCCCCAAGCGTCTGGACCGGTTGAATGCGAGCGACGACGATTTGCAGGCGTCCTCGCTTTGGCCACACGTCCACGCTTCCGATGATGACGACTTCGCTGCCGACCTTGATCGCCGGGTCCACGTTCAATCGAGCATTGCGCCAAATGACACAGTCCATCTGGCCGACATCGTCCCGCAGCGTGAAGTAGACGTTGCCGTTGTGTACGCTCCACTGGGACACCTCTCCAGAGAGCGCTTGATGCTGAAACATCGGGTCGTTCTTGACCGTTTGTTGCACCAGTTGAGCGAACTGGCCGATGGGCAGCGGGCCCGTCGTGGTTTCATGACCCGCTGACATGGTCGTATTGTGGCGTCAAGGGTTCTTGAAGCATCGGGCCTCTACGTTCGGCGGTGTTGAGGCGGTGGGCGAAGGGGAAAACGATAAATGCAAACCATGGGGAATTTAATCCATGGACGAATTTTCTGAATTGGAATTCGACCTTTCAAAGCCCATTGATGAAATAACCAATGCATACCATCGCCAACAGGCGATTGACCAATTCGCTCCTCGATACGAGGCGAAACTGGTGAAAAGCAAGAACTACAAAGGGTTCTATCGGTTGGGGAAAATGCCTGATTTCGATGATAAAGTTGAGAAGTATGAGGGTTTTGTTCAGCGTTTGGCAGAGGACACGTACGGCGACGCTGAATTCCCCGGTTGGGCATTTTGGGTTCTATTTTCACCCTTCATCGCTTTGTTCGTTGTCCTGTTAATCTTCACCGCAGCCACTCTCATTCCAATTCTTATCGTGGCGATACCATTGTATGCATTCTCTCATTTTGCCTCGATTTACCTCTACAAAGGCGGTTTTTTTCCCAGCAAATCGTTGACCGTCGTTGAGCATTTGTATGTTCACTCAGATGGGAGGGTTGTCGTTCCGATAGGTGGTGATTTGAAGCCGTTTAGCTTTGAAGTCGATGAAAAAATGAAATTGGTGTCACACTACCACGAGGGTGTATGGCGTTCTGTTTCGATGGTCCGCCGCAGAAGGCAGTATTTTCAGTTAAAGTCCACCTACCACGGACGGGGGCGCCTTGATGTGCGAGATGTTTACACTTTCCTTGAGGGTTTTGGATTGAGAACGGAAGTCCGACATACAACTTCCGATAGCGGCGGAGGCGGAGGGGGCGGTTGACCTTGACCGGTCTCAAGCGTCGTGCTCATCCGTGTCCCGTTCTTTCTTTCGCATCAACCGTTGGTGTGCTTGACGAGCCTCAACTTCATGCAGTTTGTGCTGAATTTTCCGCTTGAGGAACACCACGACAATGGCGATGGCGACGATGTCAACAAGCAGGATCAGCCATGTACTCGCCGTCCACTCGTCGAACATACTGGCTCCTCAAATGGGTGGGCGAATATCGATGTCCACGTCGCCTCGTGGCTTTCCGATGCAGCCGAGGCGTGCTCCTTCTTCCACCAACCAATCGTCAAGGCCGGGGGGCAGTTCTTCGGGAAGTGGGACTTCTCCAAGGATGAGGCTGACCATGCAGGTGCCGCAGGTACCGGACGTGCAGTTTGTAGGAAGTCGGATACCACAGGCCTCGGCATGCTCAACGATGGTTTCACCTGGATTGACGGCGCACTGACCCAAAAGATGTGGTCCTCGTAGAAAACGAATCACCGGTGAGGGCGGGGAGGTGACGTTTGGGGTCTTGTCGGCGGTCAGGCTGGCCGGACTTGCGGACATGAGCGGCACCTCATCGAGCCTTTTCTCGAGTCCAGCGGCCCGTTTGCTTGTTGAAGAACAGGCCGGCCTTCTTCATCCACTTGTTG
>DUIU01000135.1:4371-5218 GCA_013330155.1 Candidatus Poseidonia sp.
TTCATCCACTTGTTGAACTTGGTCGCTCCTGCACCGGTTCGCAGGATGAAGTCTTCACGGTCTTCTTGGGCTTGGATGTAATCCTTGGCCGCAAGGGTCTGGTCAATCCAGTCGTTGATGTCCATCAAGCCGCCGGCCACGACGCTTTCCTCGACGACACGAGTCATTTCGTCGGCGGTAGCACCGGTCTGCTCGAGGTCCTTGCGGATGAGGTCGGAGACCGAGGAGAAGTCCATGCTCGCTGGCTTTGGAGGCACTGGGTTTCGGGGTGGCTTGTCCGGGTCGATGACGATGCGTTCATCGTCGAGGATGGTCTCCACTTGGGTGGCCAGGGCTGGTGTGAAACTGGTTTCGCATTCCCAACAGATGAACGCCCAAGCATCGGGTTGGTCGGGGTCGCGGGATTGGCGAGGGTCGAGTTCGTCGCCGCATTCTGGGCAGGCATGGAAGATGAGTCCGGGCACGTGTTGGCGGCGGAAGTCAACGATGTCTTGGGGTGTGCCTTCAAGCTCCAGCATTTCGTGGTCGCGAGCGGCTTCCAGTCCACGGGTTTCCAGTTGGTCGCGAATCTTGACCTTCTGGTCGTCCTTGCCTTCGTCGTGGAGGTTGTTTTCGAGTTTGACGATGAGTTCGACGGTCTTGCCGAGACGGTTCATGATGAGTTTCTGAGCACGGAAGGCTTCCACCTTGGCGATCTTGAGGCGTTCCTTTTGCTCGGCGAGTTCGGTGAGAACGTCCTTTTGCTTGCGTTGGAACTTGATCTCTTCAATGCGGGATTCTTGTTTCTTTTCAGGTGCAAGGACCTTGGAAAGGAACCGCTCCTTTCCGTGAGACTGGGGTCCAGCCG
>DUIU01000135.1:5589-6439 GCA_013330155.1 Candidatus Poseidonia sp.
TTGTCGATTTTCTTCAAATCGCCAATCTTCAATCCTGCATCAGCAAGTTGGTTGGCCGTCGTGTCGTCAATACCACGACGAAGCAGTGCAAGATAGGTGTCCTTCTTTGCCATCCAAATCCCCCCGACAAGTTGAGGCGAGCAGACACTCCTAAGAAAAGTCTCTCCCCATGGTGTTCATTCATTCGACCCGTATTGAAGGTTCATGCCTCTTCTTCACAGGATGCGAAATCGACCCCCAAATCGGCCCACTCCTCCAGTTCAAAGGTTTCTGGTCGGCGCTGGAGACGAGGGTCATGGGCCATGGCGTTGTACGCTCTCATCCATCGCGTGGCATGCCAGCCGGGGATGCGAGAGAGCCGGCGCGGTGGTTTGCCCAGGGTTCGCTTGAGTTTCTTTCTTCGCTGGTCAAAAGCCGAGCGAATCATTTGCACCAACAGGCGTCGGTCACACGGCCACTCCTCATCGTGAGGCGTCAAACGAAGCAGGCGGGATTGAACCTTTGGCATCGGAGAAAACACATGCGGAGGTACACGCTCACCCATATCAGCATCAAAGTCCAACGCCACGACCATGCCGAGTGAGCCGACATCACTTTCGTATTCCATGACCACACGTTCTGCAAATTCCTCTTGGACCAGCATCACGATGTCCAAAAGTGGCGTCGTCTTTGGATTGCGATGGTAACGTGTGATGACGTCGATGAGGGGCGAGGAAATTTGGTAGGGGATGTTGGCCACAAGGCGGCTGATGTCGCCTGGCCAAGCCATCTGCAGGGCGTCGCCTTCCAAAAGCGTCAACCGCCCTTCCTCAAGTTCGGTAGCAAACACCGAACGTAGATGCTTACAGGC
>DUIU01000068.1:0-237 GCA_013330155.1 Candidatus Poseidonia sp.
CCAGCGGATTTCTTCTGAAACTGCGCATCAGATGGGCAGTCTGCAGGATTGCAACAGGTCGGCGCTCCAGTTGGTCATCAACTTTCAGCAAACCCACTCGTCGTCATTCCCGTGCAACTGGAGCCCGCGATACTACCAAGCTATACTATACTCCCGTGTGTTGACCCTAAAGCCTCAGTTCTTTGCCTGTCGGCGGGCACGCTTTCGGCGTCGCAACTTCTTCTTGCGCCACTTCCA
>DUIU01000068.1:572-2417 GCA_013330155.1 Candidatus Poseidonia sp.
TTCCAAGCACGTGAACCTCGCTTCATGGTGAACAGGTGTCCCACTTGCCTTCCCTATATGAGAGCATCGGGCGAGTCATCAACCCTCCCCAGACCGACGAACAGCGGAACTACTCCGAAGCGGAGGGTTGCTTTTCGGAGGTGGCCAGCGGTTTGATACCGAACAGAGAACGGGTAAGCCAAGTTCGTTTGAGCACCTCAAACGAGAACCAGCAACCTACCATGACCAGCACCCAAGTCAGCAAGACGGCGGGCATTCCCGCCACACCGATGGATTTCGAAAACGAAAGGAAAGCAAACGTGAGCGGCATGTGAACGATGTAAAACGGGTAAACACCCTGGTTAAGGTAGGCCAAGTGAGGGCTTGGATGGTTCAGATAACGTGCCCCGAGTGCAAACACGAGCAAGCACCACGACCATGCATGGAAGGCGTGAATACCACAACCGAGAAGGGTCATGAGGTTGTGTGGAAACACTCCAAACTCGACCCATCCGCCTTGGATGTAAGGCAAACCATCGGCGTGCTGCTGAATGCGCAACCAAAGGAAGGCCAACGTAAACAGAACGGTCATGCCAACCAATGCATTGAAGCGCTCTTCGAGCAGACGGTAATACCCCTCTTTGGCCATCATGCACATGTAACCAAAGAAGAAGAAACAAAGGAACCACATCCACTCATACCCCGAACCCAGAAAACCCTCCATCCACGGCTTCAACATCACTTCAACCAAGGTGAGCAGAAGAGGGAATGCCAGCAAAACACCCCAACCGTTCATCCATTTGAAGACCTGATCAAAGAGGTTTACAAGGCGACCTTGAGGGTTCTTCTGTGCAAAGTGGAAGATGGGAATGAGCAAGAAGGAATACAGCGCTAAGTTCCAGAGGAACCACAAGTGGCCGAGCATGAATTTCCCAATGATGGGCACCCAAAACAGAATCGAGGTCCACATAATGTGCTCCACCCAAACGGCAAGAAAACCACCCAAGCCTTCACCATCGGTCTCCCATGGTTGCGTCAACACGCTATTTGCGAAACCAATGGTCCACATGCCAAACACCATCGGGACCAACAACCGTTTGAATCGTTCAACCGAAAATTTGGTCCATGTCCGCCGGCGGAAGGCGAAGGCCGTACCCATCCCCGAAATCATGAACAACGCAGCAAGGCGCCACTGATGCATCCAATGCAGAAAGAGACTCATGGGGTCCACGGATTCTGTCGTGTAGCGGTCCCTGTCATCCTCTACAGCGGATGAATCGTCGGTCCCGTCGTCCATCGAGGCATCGTCGTTGTCATCGACGACGTTGGGGTTCACATGGTCTCCGTAAGCGGTCCAATACACGCCGATAGCGATGTGGAAAGGAATGAGGAGGCCGAACAAAATGACGCGAAGCCAGTCGATGTCATGTCGACGAACCCGGGGGGTGGATGGAGGTTCCACGAGGTTTTCCAGCCGCCATCTCCTCATCAGCCTTGCCTCACAATCCATCAATTCGTGTCCAACGCGCCGGGCAAACGGTTTTGAGAGGAAAAGTCGAAAGGGAACCATGGCCAAACAAAAGCGCAGTTTGATTGGACGGACCTTGGATTGGATCACCGACGTCCTTTTCTTTTGGTGGTAGGTATGCCGTCGGTCAGAAAAGAGCCTCAAAGGAAGGCTAATGCAAGTAACCGTTCTGGGCGGTTCATGGCACAGCCACGGCAAGGGCTCCTTTGCGTGGCCATCGTCTTGCTGCTGAGCCTACAAGGGTGCTTGTCAGCGAACACCAACGGCCATTCGGATGATGGTGAACGTGAGCAGGGAGAGTTCCCCGGGCACGACCCTGACGCCTACGAATGCTTCAT
>DUIU01000068.1:2782-3587 GCA_013330155.1 Candidatus Poseidonia sp.
CTTCGTCAAACGCACCGCTCATCGTTGAGCTCCATGGATGGGCCGGTTCAGCGTTTGAAACACGGGCCCTCACGGACATCACCCTGTTGGCCGACGAAGTGGGCGCCATCGTTGTCCATGCTGAAGGCATCATCGTTGACAACACCACCCTTGACATGGGCGGAAATGAGGAATCCTGGAACGCTGGTTATTGTTGCGGTGATGCGCTGTACCACGAAATCGACGACGTGGATTACCTTCGAGAGGTGATTGCTAGGACGGTTGAGGCCTACCCCGTGGATGAAAATCGCATTTACCTAACGGGATGGTCAAACGGCTGCATGATGGCGCAACGCATGGCGCTCCAAGCCAGCGACCTGGTCGCCGCCATGGCGTGCACCTCAGGCTACCTGAGCATCCACGATTCCGAAGGCTACATACCGGTCCCGGTTATGGAGATCCACGGATTCATCGATGAAAACCAGCAATACACGAACACTGTCAATTGGGGCATCGTGGACGAGAATCGACGGAATCTAGAATCCATGCAGTCCGGTGCGGTCGAGAACATGTACGATTGGGCGGAATACAATCAATGTGAGGGAAGCCTGCCCGACCGGAATGAGCCGGGTGCGATTTACAGCATTCAGGGTTTCACAAATTGCGCACAAGGCACCGAAGTCGCCCTTATCACGATCCACTCAGGAGGACATAACCTCTACCCAAATGACGCATGCACACCTGATTTCGTGTGGAATTGTTTTGGTAGCCAGGGCCTTTGGGATGTGAACCAACTCGAATGGGAGTTCTTGAGCCGGTTCTCAAA
>DUIU01000068.1:3933-6002 GCA_013330155.1 Candidatus Poseidonia sp.
CTATGATTCGTCTGAATCAAATCACGTCAATGCGAAGTGGGTTGGGCGTAGCGGTTTCTTCTTTGTTGGTTGGTTGTTGTGTTTTGTACAACAGGACGCAAAAGATAGCGCAAACGGTTGGGGGCAAGAGCAGCGGGAGGAAAACCGCAAGGGATTGCTGTATGAAGAGCGCAACCACACCCAATATTCCGAATACAAATCCAAGTCCGTTGGCGAGGGGCAAGGCCCCGGCGGTGTCCATTCTTTCTGACGACATAAGTTTCCAATCTAATTATGAGGTTTATATCTCTATGTATTTTTGAGCCGAACGGAACAAAGCGAATTTACGTGTCGCCAAGGGCGAAGGCTACCCCGACATTGGTGGTCAATCGCTGATGGTCGTAGGCATCGCGTTCCTCTTCGCTCATGTCCCCGCATGCAAGCGATAAATCAAGCACCTCAGCCACGGCTTCAGGGTGGTACTGAACGGTGAAAATGGGGCGAGTGGGGTGGCGACAGGCCGCAATGATGCAGTGCGCTGCTGAGGCGACCACTTCCAATTCCCCCGCATCAACCACGTGCTCCTGGTGAGCAAAGGATGCAAACACCGATTTGCCTGCCTTATCGTTGACCTCAGCCACGAAATGTGAATCCTCATCGGCGCGTACCACGCGTCCTCCGAAAGCGTGAGCGATGATTTGATGGCCAAAGCAAATGCCGTACAGAGGTACCGTTGATGAACGTATCAGCTCCACGACGTCGGCCATCCACCCCTCCCACATCGACACGTTGCGACGGGATCCTGTGATGACGATGGCATCGGCTTCAACTGGTTGAGTGACCACCGTGCCGAACCCATAGTCAAGGCGTTGGTCGGTGTGAGGAGACCACAGAAACACTTCAGAGGGTGAGAAGTGATGAACGATTTCGCGAACACCTCCCTTGCCAAAGCCCTCCCGTTCCGCCAGAAGGTCAACGACGAGGAGGCGCACAAAACCATCAACACGGGGAGGTGATTGAATTTTTCCGATTTGAAGACGATGGGAGACCAACCGGAACCTTCCCAAAACCGGTAGCCACAGATGAGGACAGGTGCCGTTTGCAAGAGGCAAAACCGACTCATGAATGACCAGAGTTAGACTCATTTATGTGGAATGCATATTCCGTCTCATGCGAGACCTACGGTTCTCCTTAGGCCTGTTTCTCATTGTACTCTCCATCCCGTTTTTCTCTTTTTCAGGTGATTTGCGGTTGGAGTGCCTCATCAACGAAGCCGACAACTGCGACCTCTACAAGAACATACAGATCGGGTCGTTGTCTAGCATGACCGTCGGCATGTTGCTCGCCATTCTTTCCAGACCGGGTGGAACGGGAATTAAGCTGCTCGATGAGTATGACGAGGAAAAAATGTTTGACGATTTTGTCGAAGGCTTTGATGCCAAACCCCGCGTGAACGCCGTTGGTGTTGTCCAGGAGGGTTTCGAGTGGGTGGAACATCCGCCCAATTCCAATACGTGGTTCACGCGTCCCGCAGTGGGCGGACCGTGGAAAAAGTACAACGGTTGAAGGTGAACGCAAGGACTCGATTTGAAGCAGATGATGGCGATTCAAAAACCGTGGCCAAATGGGTACTGACTAAAGTTGGCCAAATCCGAAAAAAAGTTAATGTACAGCAATGTTAGGCTGGCCATTATGTCAAGCGGAAACCTGTTTTTCAACCGCGTAAATGGGGACAATTGAATGGGAGCAAATTTGAAGGCGTTTTTTGCCATCAGCCTCTTTCTTTTCGTCCCACTTTCAGGTTGCATCGGGCAAGGGGTCAATGAAGTATCAATCGACGAACAACAATCCAGTGAAACTGACATTTTTTCAATTCATTGTGAGGAATACGATGGGCTTGAGAGATGCTGGAAACTTCTCGTTCCAAACAGCGTTCAGAGTGATACCTTGGTTCCACTTGTCGTGGACATTCATGGCTACACACAAGATATGAATCGGCACAGTAATACCACAGATTTTACCAATATTGCCATCGAAGAAGGATTCATCGTAGCCTATCCAAACGGATATGAAAATTCTTGGAATGCAGG
>DUIU01000068.1:6291-6525 GCA_013330155.1 Candidatus Poseidonia sp.
ATATGAAAATTCTTGGAATGCAGGTGATATCTGCTGTGGAATTGCACATGAGGAGGATGTCGATGACCTCAACTTCATCATAGGTATGGTTGAGCATTTGATTGCAACACAACCGGTTAATCCCGACCGAATATATCTCTCGGGATGGTCAAATGGATGTGGAATGACGCAAATGCTTGTGGTTGAGGCCAGTGAATTATTTGCGGCTGCTGGATGCATGTCGTTCTATCTCAT
>DUIU01000068.1:6836-6958 GCA_013330155.1 Candidatus Poseidonia sp.
TCCCCTCCATCTCCAAATTATTCACCAATACCATTCATGGAAGTGCATGGGCTCCTTGACGATCTGATCATGTACGGAAATGCTGGTGTGTGGTATCCGTTCAATCAAGAAGCACAATGGGC
>DUIU01000236.1:0-7766 GCA_013330155.1 Candidatus Poseidonia sp.
TTCGAATCTCCCCTGCCGCGCCAACCCTCATTCAAAGAAGTCGTCAAAATCAGTCATGGCGGCTGCGCTGTTGCGCTTTCGAGCCTCAAGGACTCGCTTGAGCCGCTTTCGCTTCTTCAGCATCAAAGGAAGGAGAATGAAGTTCAGGAGAATCGTGGCCAACAAGGCTGCCCCTGCGATTTGAAACTCCTCGACACCCATGGCGTCGTTGAGCTTCTGCAGCCAAGGGACACCAAGCGGTGGTTCGGGGGGTTCGGGCTCAGGCGGGATGAGGTGTTGGTTGTAGGTCCACCAGTCATCGTCGATGTTGACACGCTCAATGTTGGGAGAGGGATAATTTGCGGCTTGCAACTCGTTTCCAACGCTGTCAATTGGCGCGAAAACGTAGTAGTAGGTTCGATGTGGTTGAATCCCATCTCGTTCGAGACCGGTTTGAAGGAGGGTGCCCTGTTCACCGGGTACGCCTTCCATTCCGGTAATAATGGGCTCAATGAACCGCAAATCGACATCGTTGGGTCGCGCCTCAACTCGGTACACGTTCCATGTGACATTGCCCTGGGCTTCGTGGTTGGGCCATGTCCAAGTCAAGGTCGTTTCATAGCACACGGACCAGTCTTGCTGTTGGTCAAAACAAGCCGTATCGTTGGTGAATACCCACGAATGGGAAAGACTCGTCAGGGTGGTCCCAGGAGGGATTGCATCACCGCAAACTTGGGTTGCAGCACCGTCAACACGGGTGATGTTGGCGCGTTGAAAGTTAGCGTTTCCTTCTCGGTCAATCGGGATGATGGCATAGGATGCACAGATGCCGGTTTCGAGCGGAACCGGGTCCATCCAACCTTCGGCAGAGAGGGGGAGAGTCGTGGTCAACGAATCAAGCGTAAGTTCTTCCCAGATGTTCTCATTGATGCCAGTGGTGGTTTCAGGGAAGACCGTCGTTCCGCTGATTCCCGCAATTTTGTAGATGTTCCATCCTCCCACATATGGGTTCGTCAGGTCACCCGTGGGAGTCCAATCCAACTCAATTTGGCCGCCTTGCAACTGTGACCACTCGACCTCACTGGCTGATACGTCGGCCGTTGGCAAGATGCCAACGAGCAGAATGACGCCGGTTTTGGTCATGGAAACATCAACTTCGGTAAAGTCTGGGCTGAACGTGTAGGAATTAACGCCGTCCAGGAATTCCCAAGAAACGCTGTCCAACGAGGGGAGGTAGCGAAGGTCAACGGTGGAGAAGTCAATGTTCTCAGGGAGGATTTCTGACAGGTTCAAGGAGAGTTCTAGACTACGAAGACCAAGGTCTTCAGAGGATTCAGTTTCAATGTCCACCTCGATCATCATCAAAGGAGAATCGCCCCCGCCGATGCCGTAATTCTTGCCCAAATGGGGCAGCAGCATAGCATGGGATGAGGTTGCTTCTTGTTCGGTGATGGCGGTTCCAGTCATGTAAGGTTCAGCCAAAATGGATACCGAATTGAGGACATCAAACTCCACATAGGAGTATTCGGTTTCACCCCAAGGGTCGTCGACTTGCAAGGTCAGATTGTGATGGCCGAGTCCGAAATCCTCGCCGGTTCGATTGAGCACTTGACCAGTGCCCCAAACATAGAACCCTTCTCGCCAGGTGAAGGTAAGTGGTTGTGAGGCAATGCTGCTGAATCGACCGACCAGTTCAACATCGTCGCTGGTGAGGTAGACGTTGTTGTCCGAGTTGGTTTGGACATAGGGGTTGATGGGGCCGACCTGAACATCCGCTGCCAACTGGTAGAGGTTATCGCCCATGCGAACATCTTCTCCGTTTTGGTAGATGGTAGGCATTTGCACTCGGATGAGCCGGTTGTCGCCCGTGGTGGTCATGTTGAACGTGCAGCTGGCGATGTCGCTGGGGTGCATGACTGGGATGAGGCAGGTGTCGTCAACTTCGAGTTCATATTGTGAATTGTAGACTTGGTAGGAGACCGAGATGTTCTCGACCGACCTGTTTCCTAGGTTGGAGAAGGTGGATACCACGCGGTCAGTGCCGTAATAGAACAAGGATGCTTGGGCGTTGTGGCTTGGATACACATCAAGCACCTTGAGGTCAATGCTGTCATTGAGGACAAGTTCGTAGGTGGCGAGGTTGTTCCAAGGATTGAGGTCAGCATGCGGATTCCCAGTGCTGCTGAAGAGTCCGAATTTGAGCGTGTAACGCCCCTCTTGGGCGTAATTAAAATCGGGCAAATTGATGTTGTAGGGGTCGGTTCCACCCCACGCAGGAAGGGTTGAAACGGTTTTGTAGGCTTCTTTGAGGAGCATGGTTTGGTCGGTGTCCCAAAGTTGCCAACCGAATTCTCCTGAAAACGCACAGACGCCGCAAAGGGTTGATTCTCCTTTGGCTTTGAAGACATAATCGGTGTTGGTGTTCAAGACCTGTTCTTCGTCATAGATGGCCAAATTTGCCAAGTGTTCGATGGGATTGTGGTCCGTATCTGCAATCACATCAACGAAATCACTGGTGACGTTGATGTGGAACCGAAATTCATCATCGGCTGCCACTTGATCGTTATCGCTGAACGTGTAGATGATGGTGAAGATGCCCTCAGCGTTCGAACCGGGGCTCCAAATGGCGGCTGAATCAATGAGTTGTGATGATTGGCCGGGCACGTTTCCAATGTTGAACTGCCCAGTATCATCGAATACCGACTTGCATTGTGGCGTTGTTATATCGCCTTCGCAGGCATACCATGTCAGGGTGCGTGATGCTCCTGAAGGGGCTGCGTAGTAGTTGGTTACCTCTGCCTCGAATTCAATGGTGTCAAAGGACGAATACCATGCATTGGGCAAAGGTGAGATGCTGTCCGTGATTCCGATGGAACCCGGCAAGGCAGCGCTCGCAGCGGGGACGGTAGCGAGGGCTCCCAACGATGAAAGAAGGAGCATTAACACAAATCCAAGGCTGGCTCGCTTCTTGGAACTACTCCGTGGCTTACGCTCGGTCATCATGAACTCCTCACATCCGTAATTCAAAGACTCATCGCTTCCAAAGTGGTTTTTTCCTCAATATTTGACCTTCTTGTCGTTCGCCATTGGCCCTCAGGTCATGGCCATCGGGCAAGAAAAAAGCGGCAACCTCATGAATTGTGGACGGGTGGTCAAAGCATGCGCAGCGCATCCCTTCACACCGAACGGGATGATGGGGCCCTCACTGCGGTGATTGAATTTCTTTCAGCGTTCACGCTTTTTTTGATGATTCTGACCGCTTTCCTTTCATTGGCCCAGCTTCAAATGGGTTCCAATGACCCCGATGTTGACCGGCTGGACCGTGCGGCATCGCTTGGTTTAGACCGCTTGACCTCTGGAGAAGGCTGGTTTGTTCCAATGGGTGAGAGCTTGGACTATGCGAACTCAACCGCCCAATGGCACCTTGCTTCGGCCGAGGATCTTCACGACGGCCGAGTCCAACCAGGTTTGATGCTCAATCACCGTTTGGACATCGACCGAATTCAAGCCCTTCACAACGTGACAGAAGATGGGATGGCGGCAGGGCTGGGGTTGGACGAGGACATGAGCCTCCATCTCAGCATTCTCGTCGTGAGCAGTGAAGACGAAAATCGCACGGGGTCCTCATTGTTCAACGGCGGTACAGAGCGAGGGACAGCCCCCTCCAGTTCCACAGCCTACCGCTCCTTTCAACAGGATGGGGAACTGATTCGGGTTGTCTTGGAAGTCCACGACGGGGGCCGGAAAAACAACATTTTGCACATAACAGAAGTAATGGTTCGTCCATCATCTGCCGGCCCTGAATGGATTGAGGTCAGCAATCCAAACGACTTCGCAATCGCCCTCAAGGGGTGGTCGCTCAACCACACTTCAGGCTCCGCAGCCAGCAATCTTTTGCTTCAATCCGGTGTTGTATCTGGCCAGTCGCTTTCGCTTCTGACGGGTGACTCTTCGTCTCAAGACGTTGGAAACGCAACTCATGTGATTGACCTTGGTGCTCTTGGTTTCCTTGGGGTCGGCCAATTGAACGGGCTTTCAGACGGGCGCGGCACGCTGAGCCTCCGGTACACGCAACTTGATGAGATTACGCCAGCTGATGTCGTTCGAGTGGAATGGGGCGGTGATACGCAGTTGTTCATGGTCACCGGTCAATCCCTCGTTTGGGATGGCACAGACCGTTTCAGCGCTACAGCATGGAGTCTCGAAGACACGCCATCTCCGGGCGAAACCGATTCGTGATTCACCGCCCGAACCTCCCGTTCCGTCCAAACACTTCATCAACCCGGGGCTTTTCCTTCTGCATGGTCCCATGCAACCTACAAGCGTTTACACCCGAGACCGTTGCGTCACCGGCATCCACGGTTTGGACGAAATTCTCCGTGGCGGCATCCCCTACGGTTCAACGGTTCTCGCCGCCGGAACATGTGGCTCGGGAAAGACCACCCTCGGAATGGAATTCCTCGTGCGTGGTGCGCTCGCTGGAGAGGCATGTGCTCATTTTACAGCAACAGAACCCTCGGTGAAGTTGCTTGAAAACATACGCCAGTACGCTTTCTTCGACATGAACATGGTTGACTCTGGCCTCATCAACGTCTTCGACATGGACGTGCTTTATTCCTGGCTCGGTTTGGAAAAGGCCTCATTCGACCTTGATGACGTCCACGCCCTCATCAAATCCATCGTTGATATCGTGAACACCATCGGTGTCACTCGCCTTGTCATCGATTCCGTCACCACGCTTTGTTACAAGATCAAGTCTGAACAACTGATTCGAGATTTCTTGTTCACACTGGGCAAGAAATTGGCCACGCTCGGTTGCACTACCATCCTCATTTCGGAGATTACCTCGGCCACAGAAAACGCTCACTGGTCCTCTTTCGGTGTAGAAGAAGCCATCGCTGACGGCATCATCGTCATGGGTGACTCCGAACGCATGGGGCACTTGCTCCGCTTCCTTCAGGTCGTCAAAATGCGTGGCACCTCTCACAGTCGCGCCAAACACGCCATCGAACTCACGCCGCTGGGAGTCATGTTGATTCCAATGCTCAAGTGGGGCGCGTCGAGCGACAATGCATCAAGGTGGGGGGCATAGATATGTTTGAACTCGACCAACGCATTGCTGAGCAATTGACTCAGGTGTCCCTCGGCAGTTCCGTACAGGTTCGAATGAGTTCGGCCAATTCGTTCGCTGTCACGGCCAGCACCATGGTCCCGCTCATGCAGATGTTCGAGATGGGTGGCGTCTACATTTCAGCGAGCCGTGGGGCTGTTGAGATTATCCAAGCCTTCGAAGCCATTGGTATCGATGTTTCCAACATTCAATTCCTCGACCTTGTCTCCTCAAGTGTGCTGGGTGGGACAGATGTTCCTTATTCCAATGTCACCTTTGTTGACAGCCCCATTATGCTCGAGAGCATCATGCTTCGAACACTTTACACCCTCCGCACTGTTAACACCCAGCGAAACTTCGTCTTCTTGGACAGTGTGAACGCCTTGGCAATCTACAACGATGACCGCATGCTCGCTGAGTACCTTCACTCCTTCATCAACACGTTCCGGCAGCGCGAGGTGCTCTCGGTCATTCTCAATGTTCCAGATCAAACGCCGCCGTTGGTGTTGGCGAACCTCGACACCTATTGCACGGACTTGATAGATCGTGGACAGGTGGTCCTGCTCTGAGGTGATGTGTGATGGCTAGAAAAGTGACATTTGACCCAGAAGATGAGGAATTCTTTGGCTCCGTTGGTTCCTTCGGGGTGCCGAAGTTTGACAACGAAATGCGTGGAGGTGTCCCCCGTGGCTTCACCATGGTGGGTTTTACGGAGACCGGGTCTGGGAGTGAGCTTTTTGCCAAGCAATTCACCTCGCCGGCCGAAGAACCTGAGAATACCCTCTACATCGCCACCGATGAAGGAAAACAAGAAATCATTCGAATTTTCAAGAAGTACAATTGGCCCCTCGACATTAACGTCCGGACCATCGGAGAGGAATACAACGCGAATGTTCTGGAGCGAGAACTCCTCGCTAGTCGATATCGGCTCGAAGGTTTCCAACTTGACGACATTCAACGTTTGGCTCAAACACGCTTCGTGGACGACAGCAGCCAGGACTACTTGACGGAGGTCACCAACGAAATCATGGGCCTTGGCCCTTATTTCAGAGCCGTTTTGGACAACCTGGATTTCTTCCTTCAGCGTGAGGATCCTGCCCGGGTGATTTCGATGGTTCGTATGCTTCAGGCTCATGCCCAAATGGTCCGGGGTCTGCTCATGATTTCCGTTTCCACCGACGGCCTTGATCCGTCGGTGAAGCAGGAACTCTCATCCATTGCTGACATGGTGCTCTCGTTCAAGGTACGGACCGTTGGTACCGATTTTGAAAATTCCATGATCGTTTCGAAATTCCGAAACGCTCCCGAGAACCTCAAAATTCTCGTTTTCCGTGTAACTCCCGAAGAGGGAATTACGCCCGAAACCGTGGAACGCATCGCTTGAAGCAGTTCATGGTCAAAACGACATGTCCAAAACAGTCGGGGGCTCGCCACCACTCATGGGGAAGCGAGCAGCCACTGGCGGGGTTGATGCATCGGGCATTGATGCTGAGGCTTGGGAGGTGCTTGAAGGGCAACTCGAAGCGACCATCCCAAATTATGACCGAGTCAATACTTGGATGACCTTCGGCCAGGACAAACGATGGCGTCGCAATGTAAGGAACCATGCTCAACCCGGCATGAAGGTGCTCGAGGTCGGATGTGGTCCGGGCTCGTTTGCTGAAGATTTGGTCGGAATGGAATTGACATGCTTGGACCCTTCACCTGAAATGCTCGCTACCGCACAACCTCGCGTGGATTCGGCCCGCGCTGCCCGAGGGGAGGGTCCTGCCGAATACGTCCAAGCAATCGCAGAGAACATCCCTCTCCCTGATGATACATTTGACATGGTCTTCTGCTTGTTTTCATTCAGAGATTTTCAAGACAAAGCACAAGGGTTGAGGGAAATTTACCGCGTTCTCAAGCCGGGTGGTCGTTTGGTCATTTGCGACGCAGGAAAAGCCAACAAATTGCACGGCTTCTTCGGCTACCTCTGGATGAACAGCGTCGTGCAGGTCATGGCACGGATCATCACCAAAGAGAAGAATCATCCATGGAAAGGTTTGGCTGCTAGCTACACTCATTACGGGACCAACGGCTACTACAGGAAGATGTTGAAAGACGTTGGATTTCATAGCGTCCAAGGCCGTCTTCTCTATCCGCTTGGAATGGCCAGTCGTTTCCGCGGTACAAAGCCAGAAAATAGCGCCCAGCAACCAACCCCGTTAGACTCTTAAACCCCCTTTCGCTGGCGATTTCAATAGGTGTTCTTCATGGGTATGTCAGAGGTTCTCCGAAGCATCAAAACTGCAGAGCAAGATGCTGAAAAGCGTCTTGCGGAAGCTCAAGAAGAAGCTTCGAAAATTGTTTCAGACGCACGTCGAAAATCGTCTGAAATGGTCCAAAACGCAGCCGATGAGACGGTGGCTATGACTCAGAAAATCCTTGATGAGGCACGAAGCAAGGCCCAAGGAGAAGCCGACCAAGTCAAGGCGGCCGGCGCCGGGGAAGTCACCAACATTGAAACAAATTCAGCAAGCAATCAAGACGCAGCCGTGAAAATGGTTGTCGATGCTCTTTCATCCGAGTGAGGCGTTCCAATGTTTGACACGGTGGCCATGTCTCGACTGACCGTCGCAGCCCCTGTTGGCCGCATGGCGGATGTCTTGAGGACATGCACCGAACTCGGATGCGTCCA
>DUIU01000236.1:8165-8558 GCA_013330155.1 Candidatus Poseidonia sp.
CTTCTCGCCAAGGTCAGGGCCGCCATCTCCGCTTTCAATCCTGTCAATGCAGACGGCCCTGTTCCTCTTCGCCGAGTGAAAGAACTCCTCGAAGGGTCCTTTGGACGCGAACTTCAAACCGGTCTCGACCTCCTTGACACGCACCGTGATGCGGAAGCCGAGTTGGAGGTTCTTGACGAACAAATCCATCTTTTGCGCCGCCTTGCTCCTCTCAACATGGATTTGGAACTCTTGGCGGGCTCCGACCGAGTTGAGGTCTACGTTGCTGAAACCAAGAAAGCCAGCAAAGCCGCCAGCACCTTTGGTGCCTTGCTCAGCAAGGTCGAAATGGCTTCGGCTCCAGGAATTGTGGCGGTGGCCTGCATGCCCTCTGAGGGTTGAGAAGTTATTATG
>DUIU01000077.1:0-598 GCA_013330155.1 Candidatus Poseidonia sp.
AACAATCCGATTCGACCTTTGGAGGCCTCTGGTACTTCGGGAATGAAGGCGGCCATGAACGGCGTTCCCAACTGTTCCATCCTTGATGGTTGGTGGCCCGAAGGTTGCGAACACGGTGTAAACGGCTGGGCCATCGGCCACTCAGAAGACGAGCGAGACGATGCAAGAGACGCTGAAAACATCTACAATGTTCTGGAACATGAAGTGCTACCGCTATGGGACGAAGGCCCGGAGCGTTGGGCGAAATTGATGCGTGCCAGCATCGCTACATCGGCTCGTTTCACCGGCACCCGAATGATCGCTGATTATCTCCATTTTTACGACAAATTTGCATGAGGTTCTTGTTCGTCTTCAGCGGTCATCGGCTCGTCCTTTGGAGGACGACGTCCGGCGAAGGTGAGCACAAGAACCAACAGCACGACCACGCCGATTAAACCGTTCCTGACCGTTTCTGCCGACGAGGAAGTCGTGGCGCCATCCTCGTCCTCACAGGGCAAGCAATTCATCACTGGACATGGCTGGTCTGCAGGGTGTTGGGAGGCCTCACCACAGCAAAGATCACAGGTTTGTATTCCGGTTCCGGTGCCGGTTTCGTTGC
>DUIU01000077.1:945-3181 GCA_013330155.1 Candidatus Poseidonia sp.
TGCCGGTTTCGGTGGCGGTTTCGTTCGTTTGGTTTGTGGTATGATTTTGATTATTTTCACTCGGCTCCTGGCAACTTGGACAACATTCACCCTCCTCTGCTGGCAGCGTTATCCATCCAGCAGGGCATGCATCACAGAATACATCACCACATTGGTCAACAGGGTCAGTTTCATACTGGCAATTCCCATCGTCTTGGGTTGCCTCTGCGTTGTAATTGGCTGCCGTCTCGTCGGTGCAACCCAGCACCGGTGCTGGTGGATAGGTGCAACTGTTGTCATCTTGGGTCGCTGCCGGGTCGTAATTCTCGGCAGTAGAATCTGTGCACCCCAAGACGGTGGTGTTTTCACCCGTGTTATTGGTGGAGGAATTGGCGCTCAAAGAGTCATTCAGTTTGACCACGGTCACAGAATGTGCGGGAAGCGAAAGTGTGCCGTTTTCCAGCACAGCTTGACCGAACTGTAAGGTGTCATTTGAGGCAAAACCGACAAGGTCGCTTGGGCCACCTCGGTTCAAAACCACGGTCATGACTTCATCGTCGTGGGTCATGTTGTATGCGAGGAGATTGGCCATCGCAACTCGAGTGCTGTAGGTTCCTTGGCGCAGGGCGACCGAGGAAAGGCGGAGTTGACCTAATTCAGAGATGTTCTCAAACAGAGAAGCCTCGTGTTCGCTCCATTGAGAGGCATCCCGGTACATGTGTCGATTATCAGGGTCAGCCCCGCCATACTCCCCGTATTCATCCCCATAGTACAACAACGGCGCCCCTGGCGTCGTCAACAACCAGCCGTAAGCTTGCAAGGCCGCATAGTACGCCGAAACATCACCGGGTTGACCTGGGAGACCGTCTTCCGACCATTGATTGTACGCATCCCCGGTACCGGAGTCCGCACGGCTGGTAAACCGAGACACATCGTGGCTTCCAACATAGGGAACCATGAGTGAGCCAGGAGTGTACTGGTCCTGACTTCGGTTGGTCCAATAGTCAAGGTGCTGGTAATTCTCATTGCCCGAAACAAACACGTTATCCACCACAGCGTGATAGAGAACAAAGTCAGCTTGTCCATCAAGGCCATTGGGGCCCATGTATGCGTTGATGGCCCCGTACTGAGCTTGATTGTCCTCAAGAGAATGGCCCGACCAACCCATGGCCGTCTCACCCTTGAGGTAGACCTCGTTTCCAACGGTCTCAAACCGCTCGTTGATTTGAGCGACGAGGTTTCCAACGGCGAGGTTCTCTACGTGCTTCACGGCATCGATACGTGCACCGTCGAGGTTGTACTCTTCCATCCACCATAGAGCGTCAGCGATGAACTGTTCCGAAGCATTCCTGTTTTTCCAATCCAGGTCGGGCATGTACGAAGTGAACTGACAATCCAATCGGTGTTCGGTCCAATCGCAATTTTCCTGCCCGCAGATGCATCCCGAGTTGAACCATTCTGGGTTGTTTTGGAAATATTCGTGATCTTCATGAACATGGTTGACCACGAAATCCATCATGACTCGAATGCCTCCTTCGTGGGCTGCTTCGACCATGGCGTGAAGTTCCTCTTCTGTCCCAAGACGTGGTTCCACTTCACGTGCCTGTGTTGGCCAGTATCCGTGGAAGGCCGAGACATCATGCACGCCATCGGCCGCTTTTCCGGTACCGTTGGCCGCCGCATTGAAGGGCGTTAGCCAAAGCGCATTTACGCCCAAATTGGAAAAATATCCGGACTCAATCATTTGGGTGACACCAGCAAAATCGCCACCTTGCCAGTCTGCTCCTTGAGCAGCCCCGGTTGCGAGGCCGTCGTTGCTTTGGTTTCCGTTGACGAAACGGTCGGTCATGACCATGTAAATGAGGGCATCTTCCCAAACGAAGGAAGCATGGGGGCCACGCCAAAAGGGCACGAGAAGGTCGTAGGCCGCGTTGCCGTCAGTGTCAACTCCCTCAATCTTGAGCGAGTGTTTGCCATCGGACAAGCCCTCCAAGGGAAGGGTCCAGGTTGAGGTAAGCGAATCCCATGTTGCTCCTGAAAGGACCACAGGTGTGCCATCATGGGGGGCACCGGTTGAACCGGCGTGGTACGTGATGTGGAGGTGATGTTCAGCCAAACTCGCCGTGAAGTGTGGGCGAAGGTGGTCATCCACTCGGAGGAGGGAATTCTCAATACCATCACAAAACGCCCGCTCTGGATTGCTGGGGTCGAAGATGTACGTCCCGTCAACCACGAATTTGTAGCAATAGAGTCCCTC
>DUIU01000077.1:3565-6097 GCA_013330155.1 Candidatus Poseidonia sp.
ATGAGTTGGACCGAAGTTGCTTCTCCAACGTACGTGAGTGTGGTGGCGGGCGATGAACGACCCTCTGTTGCACGTACGTCATTGGAATAAAGGGGGGAAGCCATCACGAAGAGCAGCAGCAAGACCATGGCCAAAGAAGAGCGGCGCATTTGCATCAGTTGCCCCCCTCTTGTGCATCAGAACGAAGCAGTGTGTTGGCCGTATCCACCAAATCGTCGAGATGGCGGCAAAGGAAGGATTGTACAAATTCATTCGCTGGTTGTTTGTAGGCCTCAAGCGGCGGGGCGTGTTGCTGAAGGACCCCCTGGTCCAAGATGGCCACTCGATCGGCGAGGGTCATCGCTTCGATTTGGTCGTGGGTGACGTAGATGGTCGTCGTGCCTAATTCATCGTGAAGGCGACGAATCTCTTGTCGCATTTGGTGGCGCAATTCTGCATCGAGGTTGGAGAGGGGTTCATCCATCAACAAGACCTGGGGACGTCGAATCAATGCACGTCCAAGGGCCACACGTTGACGTTGTCCACCGCTCAGCTCCTTCGGTTTCTTGCCCAAATGTTCAGACAATTCCAGCATGTTGGCCGTTTCTTTGACGCGGGTGTTGATTTCCGCATCAGAAAGGCGCTCCTTTCCTTTGGCCATGCGAAGTCCGAAGGTCATGTTGTCGCGAACCGTCATGTGAGGGTAGAGAGCGTAGGATTGGAACACCATCCCCAAACCCCGAGCACCAGCAGGGAGATGGTTAACGGTCACACCGTCGATGCTGATGGTTCCCTCGGTCACTTCCTCCAGTCCAGCCAACATACGAAGGGTCGTGGATTTCCCACAACCTGAGGGGCCAAGCAACACCAAGAATTCTCCATCTTGAACCTCAAGGTTCAATCCTTTAACCGCTTCAAATCCATCTTCATACCGTTTTGATACATGCTCAAAGTTCACATTTACCATGTTACATCACCCCTTGACGCCTCCAGCTGATAGTCCCTCGATGAGGAACTTCTGGAAGAACAAGAAAAGAAGCGCAACGGGTAAACTCACGAGCAAACTCGCTGCAGCAAAATCACCCCAAGCCTGCCCGGTACTGGAAATCATGGAAGCAAGACCAACAGGGAGCGTGTACATGTCGTTGGATGTGTTGAACGTGAGGGCGAGGAGGAATTCATTCCAGGCTGCAAGGAAACTGAACAAGGCAGTAACCGCCACCGCAGGAAGCGACAATGGAAGCACAACCTTCGTGAACACTTGGAATTGATTGCATCCGTCGAGCAAGGCAGCTTCCTCGAGTTCCCTCGGCACGGTGTCAAAGAATCCTTTCAACATCCAGACGCAAAGTGGAAGGGCCGTTACACAGTATGCGAGAATCAGCCCCAAGTGGGAGTTCAGAAGTCCAAGCGACTTCATGACCAGGAAATAAGGAACCAGAATGATGATGCCGGGGAACATCTGAACGAGTAAAAATGCAAACATGGACACGTCCCGGCCCGTGAATTTGTATCGGCTAAAGGCGTAACCTGCAGGAATCGCCACAACCAAACCGAGCAATGTGGTACCAATGCTGACGATGAGGGAGTTTCTCATCCATGTCCAGAAGGCATCACTTCCGAGCATGTTGGAAAAATGCTCACCGGTGTAGGGGCCACCAAGTGAGCCGCCCAAGGCGTTGCCCGGAGAAAGGGCAATGTCGAGAATCCACAAAAGCGGAAGAAGCGTGAGCACCACGAAATGCAACAGAACGAGATGGGCTCCAAAAGCACGCAAACGGGGACCATAGCGTTGATTTCGTGCAAGTCCGTATTCGACCGCCTTCAGCGATAAGGTCCGAGTGGACCACGCAGTGACCGGTGGACTTGAGACCCACAGGATGGTCAAGGCACCAGGTCCAATCAACCATGCTTGCATCCAAGCGTCGAAGGCCGTCATCGGTGTCATCATGAAACGAACCAAACCAATCAGGAGCACACCACCGCCCAAGACGAGGGAAGTGTTTCGGGACGAAGGAGAGGACTCCTCGGGAAGGGTGTTGATCAACAAACCAATCAGGACGAGTCCGAGAAAACCCATCTGCAATTCCATACCGCCACCACGCAGCATGTCAATGGAGAGAAGAACGAGGTTGACGATGAAACTGACCAAGAGCCAACGTCGAAGTGTTTCCACCTCGACAGGGACATACCAGCGACGCACGGTGGTTTCCGAAATCATACGGTCGCCTCCGTAGCGTTTGTTCGCTTCATGTAAGTCCACGAAAAGGCGAGCAACATGAAGAATATCACAACCGACCAGGCGGCGGCTACGCCGTAGGCGCCGTCTCTGAAAGCCACATCGTAGACGTAGGTGATCAGAATATCCGTTTGACCGGGTTCACCGAAATAGAGGTCAGGGCCTCCATCCGTCAAGAGATAAATCACATTGAACATGTTGAACGTCCAAATGAAACCAAGCAAGGAAAGCGGTACGAGGGCACTCTTCAGGTTGGGGAGGGTCAAATGACGGAAGGAGTCCCATGAGGAGACACCGTCCAACTGAGCAGCCTC
>DUIU01000077.1:6434-7493 GCA_013330155.1 Candidatus Poseidonia sp.
GGCGCCACTCAATGACATCATCATGAACGGTACACCAAGCCAAATGTTGACGAAAATAACGACCAGTTGAGCCCCCGTCGGGTCGGCGAGGAAATGCAGGTCTGTTCCAAGTACATCGTTGACCAAACCCTCCGGTTGGAACATCCCTTTCCACACCAAGACAGAGATGTACGACGGAATAGCCCAGGGAAGCAAGAGGACAGTGCGATAGACGGTTTTACCGCGGATGTTGCCGTATTGCAAGACCATGGCGAGGAATAAACCAAGACCAATGTGGGCAGTCACGTTGACGACGGTCCAAACCAGCGTGAAAAGGGTGACACGGAGAAAACCCGAGGCAGTGAACACTTCTATGAAATTGACCAGACCGACGAAGGTTTGGTCGCCGAGTCGGGTCGCATCAGCATCGGTGAACGACAGCCAAAACCCGTAAAGTACGGGATAGAAGGTCAGAATGGCAAGGGCAAGCATTGCCGGTGCAATGTAAACATGAGCTGATTTTGCATGAAGCCTGCCTGCCTTCACGTCCATGGCCCGACCATAACTGAGCAGGGCAACCAGTGAGACAAAAATCGCTCCCAAGGCAAACAAGACGGGGGAGGTGTCACCGGTTTCGGGAACGACATCACCCACGCTTGTGCTCAATTCAGCCTCAAAAACCACACCGTTTTCACCTTGGACCTGAACAACATGAACGGTGTTTGGCACCATGCCCGTCAAACTGCATTCAATGATTGAGGCGTTGCTTTCAAAAACACGTTGAGTCGGTGATTTGAGCAATTCAATTCCATCAGCAGAACATGACTCGTAGGCAGGCAAGCCGGAGAGGAGCGACAGGTTCTGCGTGAGGCCACTGTGAACCACTCCATCAACGAGGATCGTGTAGTCCATCGAACCATCCGTCGTGAAATTGACCGCTATGGTTCGATAACCTTCGTTGGCAGGAGGAGGTTGGGCTTGCTGCAGTCCATCTATTTGAGAAAGAAGTTCGGCGTTTGCACCGTCCAATGCGTCTTGTGCTGAGGCCGTTTCTGTGTAGACTTGTTCAAACGCCGTCAC
>DUIU01000229.1:0-9231 GCA_013330155.1 Candidatus Poseidonia sp.
TTGTCTCCATAGCCATCGCCATCAGCATCGGAATGCTGGTCGGGATTGTTTGGAAAGAGGTCGGGGTTTTCACCAGCCACATTGTCGCCGTATCCGTCTCCGTCGGTATCCGCCCATTGGGTTGGTTCGTTCGGGAAGGCATCGGGTTGGTTGCCGTTTGGATTGTCTCCGTACCCATCGTCATCGCTATCAGCCGATTGAGTGGCATCCATGGGAAAAGGATCGTTGAGGTCGTTCACACCATCGAGGTCGCTGTCAAGGTCAAAGTACCGAACATTGGTTTGGGATGGCAGGGCGCAAATCGCAAAGAATTGGCCTGTAAATTCGGGGAGAACTCCGATGACGTCTCCCGAAGCGGTGAATGTTTCAATGACCGTGAAGTTTGTCTTGTCGAGGAAAGAAACCTTTCCTTGTTTGGCACCAACGATGTACATTGAACCGGATTGGCCCAGATAGGTCGTTTGTTTGGTGTGACCTAGGCCGACGCTGGTTGAGGCCCATGTGTCGGTGGCGTAGTGGTAGACTGTACCCCCGGTCGTTCCTGCCAAGAGCGTCGTGTTGTCGATTTCCTTGAGAGTTGACACAATTCCATTGGGCTCCTCCAACGTATTGGTCAGTGAACCATCGCTGGCATGGATGTAGATTTTCTTGTTGTACGAGGCCATGGCAAGCCGTCCATCGTGAAGGATCTCAAACGATGAAATACCGGAAGAAATGGTGCTGCTGCTCACTCCGGTAAAGCCGGTCGTATCGTACTGATCGGCACGTCGCTTTCCAGCAAAGAAGGCGAGCCAGAGGTCCCCCTCCTGGTCCAAAACAGCATCATCAACGCGGTCAGGTGATGAGATGTTCCAGTAAATTGACTGTGTGCTCATCTGAACGACATAGGCGCCGCTGTCATGGGCTACTGAAACCAATTCCTGGGCTGGGTCAACTCGAGCCTTGTTTGCGCTCACGTCCAAAAAGACGGTCCATTGTGTTGAGAGCACGCCGTTGGTGAAGCTGTTCACGCTTACGTTGCCTTCGTTGTCAACCGTGAGCACACTTCCATCGTTGAGGGTGGTCCAAAGGACGAGGGGTCGGTCAAGGCTATCGGTTTGACCCCCATCCGTGAGCAGGGATAAATCTCCTGCGGCCGCACCCATGGTGCACTGGGTGCTCAGCAAGAAAACCACCACCAAGGCAAGCCTTCGGTTCATGGAGTCACCGAGGAACCCGTTAGATATGAACAGCGCGCTTTGCCGTGTAGGCTATAGCGGTCTCAATCTTCTTCGTTTTCATCATCGGTTTTCAGTTGCTTCACCGGTGTTTTTGAAACGGGAATGAGGCTTCCCTTTACCGGTCGTAGTTCAGCCGTCTTTGGCTTTCCGATGGAGGGAGGGGGCCCTCGTTTCTTTTCAGGCATCAACATGTGGCCAACCGGGGTAAGGGGTGCGGTTCGAACTTCCTCTTCCTCCACCAATGGTTGAAGCGTCCCCCGAATCGGCTTGAGCATGGCGGTTGGTCGAGCCATGGTGGTTTTGGCTTCCACTTCTTCCTCCACCGTCTCTGTGATGGCAACCGTCTCTTCTTCCACATGTTCCACGACTTCGTCGGGTACGGTGGTTTCCTCGAGCATGTCCTCGCCAACCTCTTCCATGGCCGCTTCTTCTTGCGGAACGAAGGCAGGTGTGGAGATGGGCTGGCGCACGTTTCGCACCGGTTCAGACTGAGCGATGGGTTGGCGCACGTTTCGCACTGGTTGAACCTGGCCAGCCAATGGTCGTGCACTGGTCATTGGAGCTCTCATGTTGCCCAAACCAAGCCTTGGTTCATCCTGAGTCTGTTGACCCGCGAGACCACGCAGTGGGCGACCTGCTGCTGCTCCAAGACCATCCGGGCGGGCCCCAAGCGCCGTGGGGTCCATGGCGCCTGCTCCAAAGGCAGCGGGTGCTTGTCCCGAAATTGATTGCATCCATTTCTGACGCTTCTCCGCTCGAGTGTCGGTGGCTTGCAAGGCGCTGAATTCTTGTTCACGGGCACGAAGCTCACCTTCGCCGGCATCAATTTCACCTTGAATTTGTTGCGAGACGGCTTCTCGCATCTTGTCCTCGGCCATTTCCTTGAAGGAATCCATTTTCTCGGCCAGTCCCTTGAGGCGGTCTCGAATTTCAGCTCGCTTGAGACCAAGTTGAGCCTCAATTTCTGCACGGATTTGTGTCTCTCGCTTTCGGACGTCAATGAGGGCCTTGTTGCGCATGATTTCCTCACGCTTGTCCAATTGGCGTTCGAGTTGCGTTGCAACTTCCTCTTCCTTTCGGGACTTGAAGTTCTGAAGACGCTCTTCCATTTCCACTTCAAGTTCGAGGGCAGTCTCCTCTTTGAGGAGGTCAAGATCGGTTTCATGCGTCAACCGTTCGTTGCGTAGTTGTGCATCAACCTCGGACATGATGGCCTTACGTGCAGCGGCTTCTCGGGATTGGAATTCGAGGTCAAGGCGCTCGGTCCAATCCTGCTTACTAACGCTGTATTGCGCTTCAAGTTGCTCTCGTAGTTCGGCTTCTCGCTCGTACCTGTAGCGTGACAAACGGTTCTGAATTTCGGCTTCTCGTGCATGGCGGTAAGAACTGAATTCGTTCTCCTTGCGGTGCTCAAGTTCAACCTCGATCTCCGTTTGTAGGCTGCGTGAGATATCGTCGATGGCTTTGCTGAAGGTGAGGTCGTACTTGGCCTTCAGGCGAGCTTTGCGTTCAGCCAGGCGGGTGGCTTGTTGCTCATTGAGTTCTTGTTCAATCTGACCTCGCAGCTCATCGCGTCGCTTGGAGATGGCCAGTTCAACGTCTTCTCGCATGCGTTCTTCAAGGTCATCGGTTTCCCGTCGAAGTTGCTGTTCAATATCGGATTGAAGTTGTTGGGCAATGTCCTCTTCAAGTCGGAGGCTTCGACGCTCGTATTCAACCTTGAGGCGGGCCTCTCGTTGTTTGAGTCGTTGCCTTAATTGCTGTTCAAGACGGGTTCGAATACCTCGGCGGAGTTGTTCCTCGCGCTCAGCCAACAGCGCTTCATGCCCCTCTTCCAAACGGCCGATTTCAAGGTCTTCCATTTCAACGAAACGCTCTTCCATTTCATGTTCAAGGTTGGCTTCTATGTCGCGAAGACGCTGTTGGAGGGCTTGGTTGTAATCCAAACGCAACCGCTCTTTTTGAATTCCAAGGCGCCGGTCATATTCTTCATGAAGTTGGGTTTCGATGGACGCTTTGATCTCAGTTTTTCGTTCCTCAAGCCGCTGATGTTGCTCAACGTCGTGCTGTTCGTGAATGGCGTTGATTTGTCGCTGAAGGCGCAAATCCAGTTCTTGACGGACGCGTGCCTCCTCGGCAGCCAACGCATCGCGCTCCATGGTTTCCAATTCGGCTTCCATGGTTGTTCTGAGTTCGTTTTCCAAAGCATCCAAGGTGAGTTCGTGTTGGGTTGCCAAGTCTTTGGCAATGTTGGACTTCATGGCCTCTACGCGTTCGGTTATGGCCTGTTGACGGAGCCTTCGCTCTCGTCGAAGATCGGCTCGTAGCCTCTCTTCTTGGCGGAATCGAGCACGCGTGCCGAGAGCCTCATCCAAAGTTGATGTATCCGCTGATGTGAATTGTGAACGCAGAGAGGCCAAGGTGACCCTATCGGCTGTGTTGTGGCCGTCGTGCGCTGCATTTTCAGCCTTAATGTCATGGCTTTCGCTCATACCCATTGGAATCCCATCCACTTTTCCATGGACTTCTCTTCATAGATAAGGAGCGCGACGGAGGTGTGGCCGTAGCATGCGCTTTTTCCACCTTTTTCAGATGGCGGCGTTCCTCAGAATTGAACCGTGAATTGTGTGTCGCAGGCCGGGCAGTCAATCTCTCGGGTTCCAGGGCGGCGTTTCATCCGTAAATTCCGATGACATCCTGGGCACTCAATTTCAACACGAGGGACGTTGGGTGTGAGGGTGAAAAATGAATCGCACGAACCGCATTTCAGTTCAGCAGGGCGGTGGTCGACGCCGGCCACGAGGACCTTGGAACACGAGGGACAAGACAGCTTCTCTTCCTTCCATTTCCGACGTGTGGCGGGATGGTCAACACGAACGCGAGCCTCGCACAAGGTGCAGTTGAGTTCGCCCAATCCGGTGGGTAACATCCCTCCGCATTTCGGGCAGGAAAGTGGGGGCGGTGCGACCTTTGACTCGACACTCACTTCTTCGGTCATGGAATCACTTCTTCTTCGAGTAGAGAACCAGTTGCTCGGGAATGAAGTTCCAAGGCACATCAAGGGTTAATCCAAACTCCTCCGAGAGGCGAACGATGAGTTGTTTCGCACTCACTTGGTCGCGAGAACCTTCAAGGTCCAAAACGATGACCTCTCGACCTTCTTCGTCCACTGCCAACGAAGCAAGTGTGGCTCGGGCCGCCGAGGGTGCCGGGGTCTCAATTGGTGCTTGTGCAACAGTGGTTGGCGCTGCGGTTGCGTTGAGAAGTTCTGGCAGGTCGACATGCAGGTTCTTTCTCCACCAGCGGGCACGTCCTTCGTCCCGATGGTTCTCGATGAGTTCCAAGGAGGCGAGCTTCTTCAGGTGGTGGTAGAGGTTGTAGCGGTCCACGCCCAACTCTTTTTGCAGTTGGACGGTGCTCATCTCAGCCGTTTGGGCTAGACTGACATACGCTGATCGTCGAGTTGGGTGAGCGAGTGCCGTGGTGATGGGGTCGCCGCGTACTCTTCCCATTCGCTCACCGTTCCGCAAGAAAGGCTCCTAGGGTTTGAAGATGTCGCGCGCAATCCAATCAAAATCATTCATCCCCGAGCTGGGATGTAACGTGCTCTGAAGGTGGAAAAGGCCTCCTTCGTATCGCTAACCATGGCTCCTAAACTTTGCTTCATGAGTTTGAAGGATTGCCCGTTCTGGGCTAGCCGCGCTCCATTGAGAATCACGATGACCACCGACAATTCGTGGATGAGGACACCGACCCAAAGTTGGTCATACCACTGTTGGACAACGGCAAACACCAGTGTAACGGTGATGAAGACGGAAAAGAACAGGTTTTGCATGAGGGTGCGTTGTGCTTGCCGTGCAAGGTCAACCATCTCGGTCAGCAAGCGCGGGTCGTCGCCTGGGATGAGCACATCTGCAGCTTCGAGATTTACGGCCTCGCCGGTGCCAATGGCCACACCAACATCCGCTACAGCGAGAGCGGCAGCATCGTTGAATCCGTCACCAACCATCATGGTGACATGGGAACTCGAGCGGGCTTGAACCCAACTTACCTTTTCCTCAGGGCTCAGTCCGCCATGGGCTGCGCTTTCAGGCAACCCAACCGAACGGGCAAATTCAGAAACGGCTTGTTGGCTGTCTCCGGAAAGAATTTCGATGTTGATGTTGCGTTTTTTCATCGCAGCAATCAATTCTTCTGAACCGTCTCGGGTGTCATCGTGAACGAACGTTGCAAGGGCAATACCTACACCATCTTTCACCAGGAGGCTGGCGCCATGACCTTCGGCTTTGGCTGCCTCATAGGCGTTGAGTAGCCGGTCTTCGACCGTGACGTTCATGGCTTCTGCTTTGTCAGGCCGGATGATGGCCACTTCCGCTGCTCCATGCTGTCCTGAAACACCTGCTTCAATGTCGGCGAGTCCTTTGACCGTCGCTGCCTTCACACCCTCATTTTCCCCGTATTCCAAGACGCTCATTGCGTAGGGGTGATTGGAGCGAGACTCAAGCCCCATCATGATTTGAAGGGCTGAAAGCCTGCGGCGGCCTTTTCCGAGCACGATTTCACCGATCTTTGGCTTCCCGGAGGTCAGGGTGCCTGTTTTGTCAAGGAGGATATGATTGACGTGCGCCATGCGTTCCAAAGCGTCTCCACCGCGAACGACGGCCCCGCTTTGTGCTGCGTTTGAGAGCGCTGCTGCATGGGGAACGGGTGTCGCCAAAAGGAGGGCGCAGGGGCACGATACTACCCAAAGCAGAAGGATAATTTTCCAATCATCGGGGAAGGCAAAGTACCAGACAACAAAGGCTCCAAAGAGAACGAAAGGCACCCAAATGGCAGTGAACTTCTCAATTCCACTGTGAAGGCGAGGAGGGACTTCTCTGAAGGTGTGGACGGCGTCAATCAGTCCGGACAATCGTGTGTTCTCACCGACCGCCACCACCTCGCATACCACCGGTCCCTGGGCCAAAATCAGCCCCGCTTCGATGGTATCACCCACCTTGACATCAACCGGTACAGACTCGCCCGTCAACGGTGCTTTGTTGAGGGTTCCCGAGCCTTCGAGGATGCGGGCATCGGCTGGAATCAATTCACCGCTGCGTATTTCGATGTGGTCGCCAGGATGGATGAGGTCGATGGGGATGATATCGGAGGTGGGTCCTTGATTTGGCGGAGCGACGGGGCCGCTTGTCCCCATAAGGGAAGGGGCCAAACCAACAGGAGCTAAGGAAATGGACGTCATGTTATCCAATGAAATTGGTGCGTGGTGATTCACTTTACGAGCGGTTCGGGGGAGACGGTCCAAGCCGCCTTGCATGGCTTCCCGCGCCTTGATCAGCGCGTCTCCTTCAAGATGGATGGTGAAGGCGACCAAAATGGTGACGATGAGGGCTTCTTCCCACATGCTGAGGATGCATGCACCGATGACAGCAAGGCTGGTCAAAACCTGGAATCCCAATTGCAGACTGCGCAGGGAACCATAGGCCTCTCTGAACATTTGAATTCCTCCAATCGCAACACCGGGTATCGCCAAGAGCGGGATAAGCACGCCGTGGTAGCCGAACAATTCAGCAAGCATGATGAAGATGAGAACAGGGAACGCAACGCCACCGCCAATCAGGCGCCATTGGTCCGGACGAAGGCGGTTCGATTTTGCCTCGGACAATTCGGGAGGTCGCCCCAATACATCCTCCAACCCTTGTTTTCTCGCTTTAACAAGGTCCTGGTTATTGGTGACGACCAACTGGACAAGGATTCGGTCATCGTCGGAAATCTCCACATCGAGGACTCCCGGCTGTCGACGAATGACGCGGTCGAGGCGTTGCACGGGGACGTCGTTTCGTAAGGCGATGGCTGATGCTTTGACACCCACGAGCTCGTAATGTTCAACATCGGGGGCATGTCCAAGTGAACGCAAAACAGAGGAAATCTCGAACAAAGGCCCAATTTCAAGGTCAACGTTGACCTTGACCTCTCCTGAGGTGACGGAAACCGTTGAATTCGTGACCTGTTTCATTTGGTTCATCGCCCGGGTGGCTTTTGAAGCGCAATCCGGGCAGTCCATGCCAAGAATTGGCCAGCTTACCGAAAAAGTCCCAGCGGCATCTGAAATGACGGTTGTGTCGACGACATCAGCTTCAAGCGGAGTGGAGGTGTCAACGGGAACCGGGGTCTGTTTTTTCTTCGAATCTGGAAGGGCTATGATGGGCTCATCGTCCTCAAGGGACAGGAACACTTCCTCGCCCTCCGATGCGTCCATGATGCTCCCAATCCACGGTCGTACAAGAAATCATCTCATCCGGTCCATGTCGGTCTGAAGGCGAGGTAAGGTTCATGCCGCACTCTCGGCCAGCCCTCGGCATGGAGTGGCTTCCTTCTGATTGGTGCCCAAGCGTCGTGGTCATCGATATTGATGGTACCATCACGGATGATAAGAAACACCTTTCCACCGCTGCGGTCCAAGCCATTCGGAGATTGGAGGATGCAGGTGTCCCCGTTGTTCTTGCAACCGGTAACGTTCGGCCTGTCACCTATGGATTGTGGCGCTTCTTAGGTCTCTCAGCACCGATGTGTTGTGAGAATGGAGGCGTGATTTGGCACCCGTCATGGGAAGAGCCTCTCTTGCGAGCCTCGGCCGATGAGGCCAAGGAGGCCGCTGAATGGCTGGCCACGCAAGTCGAGGGCGTTGACCCCTACGGTATTGCCACGAACCGGTGGAGGGAAAGCGAATGGTGCTTGTTTCCAGATGAGCCCTTGGAGGCCATTTCTGAATCGATTGCCCAAAGTGAGTGGTCTCACCTCAGCGTCGTACGGACCGGCTTCGCCATTCACCTCATGGAGCCTCATTTGAGCAAAGGCGAGGGCCTTCGAGTTCTGTTTGAGCGGATGGGTTGGTCCATCGAGGAGGCCTTGTGTGTTGGAGATGCACCAAATGACCTTCCCATGTTTGAATTGCTCCACTGGTCCGTGGCTGTGGGTGGTGCTTTTGATGTTGTAGCACAAGCGGCAAACGTGGTTTCGCCTTACCCGCACGGGGAAACATTCCCTCCTCTTGTTGATGCCATCTTGGAACGTGCGATGGGGGATAATCGTTGAAGGTCATGGGCATCGATGTTGGTGGCAGCGGCTTCCGAATTGGCGTGTTTGACACGATGTCAGGAGAACTCATTGGCCCCCTTCATCAACATCGCCATGGTGTATCAACCGGTCCCACCGACGTTCTTGACGCCATTTGCGAAGCGATTGAAAGGTTGCAATGGGAGGGGCCAATTGGACTTGGTTTTCCGGGTGCCGTTGAGGCGAACCGCCCCATCACCGCTCCTAATTTGGGCGAGGAATGGGTTGATGTTGATGTTTCGAAGCACCTGATGGCCTTCCATGGTGGGCGGTTTGTGATGTTGAACGATGCCGACGCCGTCGCTCTGGGGGAAGCTCAACACGGGGTTGGTCATGGCGGTGCAGCGTGCGTGCTTACGTTGACGATTGGGACCGGATTAGGTACATCCGTTCACCGGGATGGAAGTTTGGTGCCCAACCTCGAGTACGGCCGATTGCCCCATCCAACGCGAGGAGGTTGTCTTGAAGAACACCTCTCAGGGCGGGCGCGAACCCAGGAAAATCTGAGCCTAGAAGCATGGGCGATGCGTTTTCAAGAAGGCTTGACTCATCTTGAGCATCGGCTTCAACCCGACCGGATCATCCTCTATGGTGGCTTGATGGAACATTGGGATGAGATCCGCCCGTTGCTTTCCGCCAAGGCTGAATTGGTGGCTGCCACCTTGAGGGAAACAGCCGGGCCGTTGGGTGCAGCGATGGCGGCTCACGACTTGTGAGACGCATCCGCCAGTGAAAACGATGTCACCATTTGCATGGCTTGTCCATACTTGATAGAGCCAAGGTACTCCTTGGTCTGGCCGTGTGTCACCACGCGGAGACGGAATTTACAGTGGCGTTTTGTACGTCGCTTTCGATGGTGTTTGTAGAAATGAACCCCAACTTTGTATGTTCCCAAGGG
>DUIU01000229.1:9621-10554 GCA_013330155.1 Candidatus Poseidonia sp.
CCCCGCCGCATTCGCTTTTTTTGTTGTTGAAATAAATCCGTTCACCGGACGGGCAAAAGAGATGGAGGTCAAGGTCGTTGTAATCGTCCCAGGCCAACGAGATTTGGACTTCGCCGGACGCCCCCCCTTCTCGTTCTAATCGCTCATCCATGTTCACTTCGGGTTCTTCGTCTTCCTCAGTGGCGATGATGACGCCGCTTCCGACGTGCTCCTCGGACACCACAGCGGCGTGCTCCTGCAAGGGCGGCTCAAAGCGATCCATCCACTCCGTTCTGGATGTCAATTCCTGCCTTCGTTGCTCTTCAGATGGCGTGCTATCCTCGTCCTCGTTGTTTTCTGGAATCTCTTGAAGAAGCCCCAATTCGAGGAAGTTTCGGTCTCGATGTTCATCTCGCTCGCGCCATGCTTCTCGTTCTGCAATTGGGAGTTCTCCGACTTGGGGCATGGTGACGAGCAATCGCATGCGTCCTTGGTGCATACCAATTTGAGAACGGGTGCTGTATTTTTCCAACAGTGCTTGAGCGCGTAGGCGAGCTTGGCGTTGCTTCCAATACCGATTGAGAAGGTAAACGCCGAAGCCTCCTAACCCAGCGCTGGTGCCGAGGGTCAATGGGTCAACCATACGGCCGCTTCTTCGCTCGGTCCTTTATGAGAGAACCGGTGGGGCTCCCATCACGACAAGAATTCAGCGTTGAGGGCATCAAGGGATGCCTTATCCGGGCGCAACACTTCATTGGGGACGTCGACAAGAGGTTCATCCACCAAGGCGAGGTCTTCGGCGAGTGAAGGTTTGCTCGCGTCGAAATACAGCAGTCCCGTGACGTGCTTGCCGCCTGTTTCTGCATTGTGGAGGGCCGTCAACGCAGCCATGGCATCGCCAGGGTCGTGTTCGGCTGAAATCGTCTCAAGACGAATCGTGGAGCCATCGTGAAG
>DUIU01000229.1:10971-14112 GCA_013330155.1 Candidatus Poseidonia sp.
GAGCGCATGGATTCGTCGTTGTTGTTGAAGGTGACACAAGGTGAAATCACGTCGATGAGGGCGAAGCCTTTGTGGGACATGGCAGCCTTGAGCAACGAAGTGAGTTGTTTCTTCGAACCGGAGAAGGACCGTGCCACAAAGGTGCATCCCAAGTTGATGGCTAGAGCGCACAAGTCAATGGGTTGCGTTTCGTTTGCAGGTCCTTTCTTTTTCTTGGAGCCGACATCGGCTGTCGCCGAATATTGTCCCTTGGTCAATCCGTAAACACCGTTGTTTTCCACGATGTAGACCATGTCCATGTTGCGACGGATGGCGTGAATCAGTTGGCCAATGCCGATGGAGGCTGAATCGCCGTCGCCAGAGACGCCGAGGTAGAGCAGGTCCTTGTTGATGGCATAAGCACCGGTAGTGACGGAAGGCATGCGGCCGTGAACGGTGTTGAATCCGTGTGATTGACCCAGGTAGTAAGCGGGCGTCTTGGATGAACAACCAATTCCGGACATCTTCGCAATTCGGTGAGGCTCAATGCCGTTTTCCCATGCTGCGGTCACGATGACGTTGGATATCTGGTCGTGTCCACACCCGGGGCAAAGCGATGAAGGGCCACCGGTGTAACTGTCTTTTGGTTCGTTGAGGACGTTGAGTTTGATGGCCCGTGCGGGTCGTGCTGGTTTGTCGCTCATTGCTTCACCTCCTCAAGGGTGGCCAAGATACGCTCGGCGTAGATGCGTGCCCGTGGAGGCATACCATCACTGTAGGCGACAGAATGCACCTTGGTGACCAAATCGTTGGGGAGCTCTCGGCGAAGGATGCCGTAGAGTTGCCCGTCTCGGTTGATCTCAAGGACAATAACGACCTCATGTCGACGAACGAAGGCTTCCACTTCGGAGTGAAATGGAAGGGCTCGAACGCGGCACTGACTGACCATGATGCCGGTTGCTTCCAACATATCGTCAATCTCTTGAATCGAATTCTCCATGCTGCCGAGGAAGACGATGCCAACCTCGCACTCTTTTTCCTCACGAATGATTGGAGCCGGCAACTGGTCGCGGGCGTTGTCAATCTTCTTTCGCAAGCGCTGCATGAGGTTGTAGTAATCCTCCGGCTTTTCGGAGTAGACGCCCATGGGGTTGTGGCCTGTACCTCGGTAGAGGATGGGGTCCATGCCGGAACCAGGAAGGGTTCGGTAGGGGATTCCGTCGCCATCAACGTCCAAGTATCGACCAAAGGTCTCGAAGGCCTCAAACACTTCTTGTTCGCGGACAACTTTACCACGGTCCATGGGGGTGTCAGGGTAGGTGAATCCGCTGCATGCCCAGCGGTTCATGCCCAAATCAAGGTCGCTCATACCGAACACCGGTGTTTGGAATCGCTCGGCATAGTCAAACGCTCGCCATCCGTACTCGAAACATTCCTCGACGGTTCCGGGAATGAGGACGATGTGTTGTGTATCGCCGTGACTCCCTTCGTAGAGCATGGAAATGTCGGACTGCTGGGTTCGTGTTGGTAGGCCGGTTGAGGGGCCCACGCGGACGACGTCCCAGAACACTGAGGAGATTTCAGCGAAATAAGCCAAACCAATGAATTCCTGCATGAGCGAAATACCGGGTCCTGATGTGGCGGTCATGCCTCGGCCGCCCGCCCAGCCAGCGCCGAGCACCATGCCGGCGGCGGCCAATTCGTCTTCGGCTTGAATAACGGCCACGTTGGCGTTTCCGTCGTCGTCGGTTCGGAGTCGTGGAATGTAGTTGATGATGCCTTCAGCCAACGAAGACGAAGGCGTGATGGGGTACCATGCCAACAACTGCACACCGCCGTAATGGGAGCCAAGGGCCGCGGCTTCATTTCCTTCGATGAAGAACTGGGGCGTCTCGACTTCCCTGGCTTCAACGGTGTAGGGGTCGGACTTGGTGAAGTTCTCTTTGCAGTAATCCCGACCGAGGCCAAGGGCGGTGATGTTGAGTTCAACCGCTGTGGCTTTGCCCTTGAATTGCTTGGCGACGGCTGACTCAAGGCAGGCTTGGTCAATGCCGAGGAGTTCAGCGAGGACGCCGACATAGATGATGTTGGTAACCAGCTTGGCGAGTTTTGGATTGATCTTTCGAGCAAGCGTGCTCATTGGGACCGGGTAGGAGATGATGTCTTCGCGTTCCACGGTCTTCTTCTTGGTGTCGCTGTTCCAAATGACCACGGAGCCGGGTTCAAGGGCAGCGATGTCATCTTCCCACGTGGCGGGATTGACCAGCACCTGAATGTGCGTGCGGTCGCCGGGTGCTTGGTAGCCCTTGTCCGAGAGTCGAACGATGTACCACGTTGGGAGTCCGGAGATGTTGGAGGGGAAGAGATTCTTTCCGCTGACGGGGACGCCCATGTCGAACAAGGACTGAAGCAAAATCAGGTTCGCAGACTGCGACCCGGTTCCGTTGGCGGTGGCGATGTTGATGGTGAAGTCATTGATGATGTGGTCCATGTAATACATCCCTCGTGGGGTGGCGGTTTTCCCGTCCTTGGGCTCCGGTTCCCAATGCACTCTTTCAACATGTTGCCATCACATTCACTTGAGTATCCATGAGATTCGGTCCGAGAAGACCTCCCAAGGGTGAGACTCAAAACCATGCAGCCATTGCGTAGGGTCATGGCGGACGATGCAATGAAGACGGCTTGGGACAAAGCCGAGAAGGCCATCACCAAAGGAAAAGGCGAATCTGCGCTCAAGATTCTACGCGACGCTGATGCTGGCGGAAACGAGCCCACAACGCTTCGGCTTGCTGGACACGCTACATGGTTGGAAGCCAAAGCCCGCAACAACCGTGCTGAATACCGTCGCGCTGCTTCCCTCTTGCGAGAAGCGACCAAAAAGAATCCACGGGACAAAAAAGCCGACCGGACCTACAATGACCTGCTCAACGAAATGCAGGACAAAGGCATCAGCGAAACCAGTTTCCCTCGTCTTCTCAACGAAGGTACCCCGACGCCAGCCGGTATCGTGGCCATTTTTCTTGCAGTCGTCCTCGTCCTTGCTATGATCAATCTGGCCAACCGAACCGACACCACCACCGACATCGTTGACATGGAATTGACGTGGAACGGCGGCGCCAACAGCGGCACCGTGACCATTGAGCTCTATCCTGACGCAGCGCC
>DUIU01000229.1:14499-14673 GCA_013330155.1 Candidatus Poseidonia sp.
TCTTCCATCGTGTCATCGATGATTTCATGATTCAAGGTGGCGATTTCACCAACGGCGACGGCACCGGCGGACACGCTGCCAAGTGGTTCGGCTACTGCAACGGCGACAACGCTATTTCCGAGGCTGACTGTCAAGAAACCTCCTTCACCATCCCCGATGAAGCCGACAACGGCC
>DUIU01000020.1 GCA_013330155.1 Candidatus Poseidonia sp.
GGTCGCCAAAGCCAAACCCGTGGCCAAAGCAAAAGCGGCACGTTCGCCCAAGGCCAAGAAAGAACGCGCTCCACGGGCTCGACCAATGGGGCTTTCTGAAGATTACGAACTTGCTACGAATATGAACCGTCGGATTTCATCCCTGGTCAACTTCTTGATCAATTTCGGTGTTCTCTTTGCGGCTCTTTTCATCGCCTCATCCGATACCGGCATCATCACCACCATCCTCTTTGCAACGAGCGGCGGAATCATCATCCTCAACGCTATTTTCATCCCTATGAAATTCAGTCGAAACCTCGGTCAGTTCGTGTCTCGGACAAAATATATTCGAGGCGATGGTTCCAATCCACTGTTCCTTCATGGGATTTTGGTGAACACGAGCGGTCTACTCTCTCTCATCGGTTTGATTCTCGTTGCGACACAGTTCCAAAACCTCTCAGAGGCAGACAACACCATGGCCATTGTCTACTTTGCATTGGGTGCGATATTCATCGTCCTCTGGTTTGTTGACCGCTATCTAAGAAGCGGCAGTGCCATGGGGCAGGGTCTCTACGATCTTGCGTTCCGAGCATATCTTGTCAAGTACGTTCCCTCCGAAGAAGAAAAGGCATCAGGTATCTGGGCCCGTCTTGAAAACATGGGTAATTTCGGAGACCAACTCGTTAAGCGTCAAGAGGAGCGCAAGGCCAAAAAAATCGTGAAGAAGGCGGAAGAAGAAACTTCGGCCCCTGATGAAGAGACAACATCTCAAGAAGACTGATTGGGCTTTCGCATCCGTTGTGGTCCTATGTTGCAGTGGGCCCGTCGTCGAAAAAATGTCTTACCAGCGTCGGTTGGCAGTTTGGGTATTCTTCTGAGCTACCTTCTCCTGGGACACTCACTACCTGCGTTCATTTTCATCATCCTTGCGACAATTTTTTTCGTATACATGGAAGTGGTCACACAGTGGTCATTTCGAGCACCTACTCGCCGGAAACCAGAGATTGAAGATTCCAATTGGGAGCGTATGGCCCTCAACATCAATGGGTTGACCCTTGTTCATTATTTGCAAAGAGGCAGGAAAGACGCCCCTCTTGCATGGGTAATTCATGGCTGGACATCCGGCTCGATGAGAATGTTACAACGCGCCGAATCATTCCTTGAGCGCGGATGGAATGTCCTCCTGGTGGATCTCCCCGACCATGGTGGTTCGGGCGGACTCGCCAAATGGAGTGCCGAAGAAACGACCACACACCTCATTGCCGGTATGAACGAATTCCAAAGGGCCAATCCCAACCTTTGTGAGCATGGTGTTTGGTATTACGGCCACAGCATGGGCTCATTCATTGGCCTCAGACTTAGCCACCGTCGCACCGAGTTATCGATCGCTGACAAGTTTCAAGGTTGGATTTTTGAGTCCCCCATGACCGGTTATACTGAAATTCACGAAGAAACGTGCAATATCTTGAGGATTCCCCGAATTTTACGCCCATGGGTGTTAGCAAAAACGATTCGTCATTTCAACGCCATCAATGGGCCACAACGCAACATCAAGGCCTTGGCTGATGCTGATGTGCCTGCATGGGGAATGACTTCAGAACCCACGCTTTTGGTCCAGGCTGAACCCGATGAGCGGCTCGGACCTACGCATCATCAACGGTTGGTGCTTGCCATGCGTGAACCACCCTATGATGGGCTCCTGCAAGCGCATTACCTTTCGGACCTCAGGCACTCTGGCTCGCATGACTCTCAATCGAGAAAGGCAGTGGTTGATGAGTGGCTCGAAGAACAAATTTCTCAAGCTTCTTCCGTCTGAGCTGCCTGGTCTCTCGCCAATTTCCGCATGTCGTCGACCTCGTCGAGTTCATCAACGATCTCTTTACCAAGCAACGTTTCCATCACGTCTTCCATGGTTAGGATGCCCGAAGTTCCGCCGAACTCATCCTTGACGAGTGCAAACTGCTGACGGTTGCTGAGAAAGACATCGAGGGCTTGTTCGATGGTACCTTCCTGTTCCAACTTCAGAATTGGTTTCATGATGTCTTTGAGACGTAAGTCCCATTCATCACGGCTGGCCGCCATCAAAATTTCCGAGCGAATAACGAGTCCGCGGACATGGTCAATGTTTTCTTCGTAAACAGGGATGCGAGAAAATCGGAGAATCGTATTTTCATCAAGTACTTCCTTAATGGTTTGATTCATATCAAAAGCTGAAACGACGGTGCGAGGAGTCATTTCATCGGTGATCATGACGTCTCGAAGGCCGAGAAGGTTGTGGATGATGGTCTCTTCTGCTTCTTCTAACGCGCCTCCAATCTCACCCAAATCGGCCATGGCTGCCACATCGTCTCGAGTGACTGCGGAATTCTTCGAAGCAGGAAGGATGGATTTGAGGAATTGGATCGGTCCAATAAGGAAAAACAGGGACTTTGTCATCCAGGTGAGAAGGTATGCAGATGGTGTTGACAACCGCTTCCAATAGGCTGCACCAAGGGTTTTCGGGATGATCTCAGAGAGGAACAAAACGGCTAAAGTGAGAATGGCGGAAGCGGCCGTGAGAACTTCAACGCCCCAAATTTGCTGTACTTGTGAACCAACACCGGCGGCACCCATGGTGTGAGCGATGGTGTTCAGCGTCAAAATAGCCGTCAACGGACGAACCGAATCATCGTCTTTGAGGTGCGCCCACATCCCAGCAGTTCTTTTTTCCTCGTTTTGAAGGATGTTGACGTAGGTCTGGGGCGTAGAGAGTACAACTGCTTCGAGGATTGAACAAAGAAAGGACACACCTAAAGCCAGAGCGATGTAGAAAATTAGGAGACCCATGTCGCCTTCGCCGGTGGCGGTGACAGCAACTCCTGCTGTCGCAATTATGTCAATTGCCATGTTGTCTCGCAGACCCCTACCCTTTCGGGCTTAGTTTAACCGACGAGAGCAGGGTTCTTCAAAATGACGCTACCCTTTCAAGTTTGTAGGCCGGATGCTGAGGCAAAGGGTGAACCTCAAGAAGCCTCGTCCATTCGCTGGGTTTGGAGGGGCAGTATGGCTGGTGAACACGTCCTGATTTGTGTCGCATGGCCTTATGCAAATGGCCCTCTTCATCTCGGCCATGTCGCAGGTTGTTATTTGCCACCTGACATTCAATACCGATTCGAACGAGCAATGGGTAATCGTGTGCTGATGGTTTCGGGTTCCGATGAACATGGAACTCCAATCACCGTCACTGCTGAAACACAAGGTATCACGCCACAGCAAGTGGTTGATGAGTACCATGAAATTAATCTCAAAGCGCTCTTAGACCTTGGATGCAGTTGGTCAACATCTCTTGACCCTCGTGGCCCAGAGTTCGGTGGAGCCCTGTTCAACCGGACCACGGATTCTGAGCATAAACGCATGGTCCAAGAAAATTTTCAATCACTTGAAAACGCCGGATTTTTTGAACGGAAAACAACCGAACAATACTACGAACTCAACGAAAATGGGTCGGGTCGTTTTCTTCCCGACCGATATGTGGAAGGCACCTGTCCTTCGTGTGATGCCACCGACGCCCGTGGAGACCAGTGCGATGCGTGTGGGGCGACCTATGAGGCGGTGGAGCTCAAAAATCCCGTATCCAAAATGAATCCAACCGCGAAGGTGGTCATTCGAGAAACTGAACATCTTTTCTACCGCTTGGATCTCTTCCAAAACGCCTTAGAAGAACATGCTCGGAACCAAGAAAAGGTTTGGAAAGTCAATGTTCGAGAGATGACGAAGCAATGGTTGGACATGGGGCTTCCCCCCCGAGCCGTCACAAGGGACCTTTCTTGGGGCATCCCCGTCCCTCTCTCAGGAGATTCCTGGGATGGAAAGTGCGTTTATGTTTGGTTTGAGGCCGTTCAAGGATATTCCACCTGTGCGCGCATATGGGCTCAACGCCAAGCAGATGCACTACCCGACGGTGCTGATACATGGAAGCGGTGGTGGGAGGTGGCAGAAGACGGCACGAAACCTCGCCACCTGTATTTCTTAGGCAAGGACAACATACCATTCCACACCATCATTTGGCCTGCGCTCATTCTTGGTTTGAACCATGCACAGAAGGGACTCGCCGCCACCGACCCAATCACGCTGCCCGGGCCAGGTGAATTGGCCTTGGAGAGCGATGTACCAGCCATGCAATACCTCATGTTGGCTGGCGGTCAGTTCTCGAAATCGCGAAAACATGCTGTTTGGCTTCCTTCCTTTTTGGAGCGATACCATCCAGATTCGCTGAGGTATTACCTGAGCATTGTCATGCCTGAGTTTAGTGATTCAGACTTCAATTGGCCCGATTTCGTTGCGAAAATCAACACAGAATTGAATGCGAATTATGGTAATTTTGTCCATCGAGTGCTCACCTTGGGTGCTCGACTTCCACAACAAGAAGGAAAATCGCCGTTTGAGGGGCACGACGAGCATGTATCCATTCAGCCTCACAAAGACCATGTTGAACGTGCTTTCAAAGACATAACGGCATCGTTGCAGCGCCACCGATACAAGGAAGCATTGCAGCAAATCATGGGTGTTTCTCAGTACGGCAACCAGATCCTTCAATCCGCTGCGCCATGGAAGCACCTCAATGGGCCCCAGGAAGGATACGAGGAAAGCATTGCAACATTGGCGTTTTGTTGGCGCCTTTCTCGATTCCTTGCCATTACAACGCAACCCTTCATGCCGACCAGCGCACAGCAACTCTGGGAAAATTTGGCACAGCCCTCCGAAGTGTCGTTGTGTGCTTGGGACGAGGCCATCAATTGGCAATCCCCCTTGACGTGGCTTGAGGATACTCCTCAGCCCTTGTTTGACCGGCTGGATTTAGAAGAAATTCTTGCTGTTGAACAGAACCTCGTCGAACAAGATTCAGAACCCGATGCTGTGCTCGGTGTCAAGGGCGGCAAAAAGAAAAAGAAAGGTGGAAAGAAAATGGAAAAAGAAATTGAAGGCATCACCTATGTTGATTTTGAGACATTTATGAAAGTGAACCTCCAGGTTGGAAAAATCACACGTGTGGAGGACCATCCAAACGCGGACAAGCTCTATGTCGTCTCTTTGGACGATGGAACGGATGATGGCCGGACCATCTGTGCCGGAATCAAAGAGTACTATTCTCCTGAAGAAATGGAGGGAAAACTTGTTGTCTTTGTTCAAAACCTTGAACCACGAAAGCTCCGAGGTGTCCTCTCAGAAGGAATGATGCTGGCTGCTGACAATGGCGAGGGTGCCGTCCGGTTGGTAACCATTGATGGAGACATTTCTCCGGGAAGTCAGGTCCGTTAATCACTGACCCATTCGATCTCGGACTGCGTCCATGACCGCCCTTGATGCGATCCGCGTACGCTCTTTGAGACTTGGAAGCTCTTTTCGTATCGATTGC
>DUIU01000107.1 GCA_013330155.1 Candidatus Poseidonia sp.
ATCGACCTTCCTGGTCGCAGTCTCAATCCGCTGTTTTTGGTCGCAGAACCCCAGTCCGGATGTTCGCACTTGCTCCATGCCACCGGACAGGCATTGATTCGGCGAGGCGAGGGTCATGTTGTGCACCTCACCGCAGCGGATGCTGCTTCTGTGGATGGTTTGGAAGCTGAATGGCAAGATGCTTTGGCTGGAGCCATGGCGTTGTTGATCGACGATGTTCATGAGTTTGCTCAGAACCCTGACTGGAACCATCAACTTGGCATCCTGGTTGACCACGCTCTGAACCTCGGGCTGCAGGTTGTGGTAGGGAGCCGGTTGGCCGTTGATAACCTCGCATCATCCCGACTGAAAGATGTTCTTCGTGATTCAACTGTGGCTTCTCTTGCAGCGCCCGAAGCGCCCAGTTTGATGGCCTATGCCCGTTGGCGATGCACCCAGAAGAATCTCTTGGTCTCCGACCGCCATTTGGCTCAAATGAGTCGAATCCCTCCTTTGAGTTGGCGAGCGATAGAGGGTCGGTTAGAGCGTCTCGCCATGGCCTTTGAACGAGGGGCTGTCTTGCTTGACCACGATGACCTGACCGATGTTCTTGGTGCCGGCATAACGCCTAGCATTCAACAAGAGCACCAAAGGGTTGACGACCTTGCTCAACAGCTGGTAGGAGACGCTCTGGATACAGTGTATTCATCAATTGATGTGGGAGGTATCGACCTCCACAGTCCACTTGAAGCATGGGCGGAAGATGAGTACTCTCCACCGGAATGGGACGCTGATGGTTTGGGTGAGCAGAGTGCGGCCCTTGAGCAGCGTCTTCGAGATTCTGTTGACCCTGTTCAGCCAAGCAAACCATCGGTTTTGGATGTCCATGAACGCGAGCGATACATCGTGAAGGCAAACGAACCTCTCAATCGAGGCGACCTTGGACGCACCGTGGATATGCTGGTCGACCTTGAGGTATCCATTGACGAGCAGATGAACGCATCCACCGCAGAAAGCGTTTCATCTTCGCTTGAACTTCAACAACTCGAAGAACAAATGGTGGTGCTGGCGCAACGTGCAGTCGAGGCGGACATCGATGAATTGATCACCATCGCAGACGAGCTTCGCACCCTCGAGGAACGGCTTGTTGAACTCGACCCGGAACGAGAACCTCTCCCCGTCTTTGAAGACGAACCGGTTCGCAACCGCCGAACGCCTGTTCGACGGAAAAACCGGACCAAGGAATCAAACCACGAAGGGCTTGACACCTACGAGCCAGATGGTGAATGGAACATTGATGGCACTGGAATCGAAGCCGATGACCTGCTTGAGGACGAACCGGAGAAAGTCAACATTCGTTTGTCCCGAATTCACCCCCGCACCGTGTTGGTGGGTGAGGAAGAATGAGGGCGCCTTGGTGGATGGATGGTGTCCATTTCTCATGCCAAGCGAACTGTGGAAAGTGTTGCGACCAACCCGGTGGTATCGTTTACCTCTCGCCTGACGATGCGCAAAGGCTCGCCGACCATGCCCAACTCCCCGTAGAGGATTGGTTGGAACGTGATACTCGACAAACTTACGATGGGCGTTTTGTCTTGAAAAGTCGAGAAGAAGATGGAATTTGCATTCATCTTAACGACCAAAAGCAGTGTAATATTTACGAAGTACGACCACAACAATGCAAGGCTTTTCCATGGTGGGGTGAAAATTTAGCGACGGCATCTGAATGGAAAAAGGTGAAATCGAGCTGCCCGGGCATTGACGCTGAAGATGCAATTCTTGTTGACGGGCAGACCATTCGCCTCAACATTTTCTCGGACCGAACATCAACAAAGGGGTTCAGAACTTGGCCTCCGTCAAAAAGTCGTTGGAAAAGATAGACTGCTCAGGTGTTGCTAGAAACACCGAATTTTTCCAACGGTGCCATCCGAGAGCCGCATTTATACCGACCATGGGTCTCGGCGGTTGCGGGGGAAGACAGATGACGCAAGATGAGCCATTGTTCACCGTCCACGCCTCCCACCTCAACACCGGCTTGAGAGGCGTCCCGGTAGGGACATGCCGAACCTCCTTTGTCACGCCCACAGAAGGCGTTCATTACTGTGGCTATCCCATCGCTGAACTGGCCCAGTTCCCTCCCGAAGACATCGTCTACCTCTTGTTCAACAAGGAACTGCCCACGCCACAACAGTCTGAAGCGTTCAAGGCCGACCTTCGTTCCCGAGGACGGGTGCCAGAAAGCCTTGCTGCCGTGTTCCACACGTTGCCAACCGACGGACATCCCATGGATTGGTTGAGCGTCGGTATCCATACCTTGGGCATGCTCAACACCACCGGAGACTGGAAAGAAGACGCTCTCAACCTTATCGCTTGCATGCCTCGCATGATGGGTTTGCTCTTCCGCATTCGAGAAGGCCGTGGAGAGGGTATCCCCGAGGATGACCTCAATGCCAGCATGGTTCAGCGCTTCGTTCGGACCCTTGACATCGATGGCGTCGATGACGGTCTCATGGAAAAAATACTCTCCACCTACCTCGTCTTGCACATGGACCATGGTGGAGGCAACCTTTCCACGTTCACAGGGAAGGCCATTGCTTCTGGTCACGCCACCGTTTACTCCTCGATGGCCGGTGCCATGAATGCGCTTTCAGGACCGCTGCACGGTCGTGCCAACCAATCATGTCTGGAATTTGTGTTGCGCATTGGAACCAGCGACCCCGGCGAAGTGGAAACGTTCGTTCGCAATGAACTCGCTGCTAAGCGTCCAGTGTTTGGTTTCGGCCATGCTGTTCTTCGGGCCGAGGACCCAAGAGCCACC
>DUIU01000152.1 GCA_013330155.1 Candidatus Poseidonia sp.
ATGAAAAACACTTGCATCGTTCAAGTTCACCAGTCGGAGGTGAAGGCGTTCGGGTTGGCGACTTTCTCACCTTCACGGGTCCAAATACTTGGGCCGTCCGTGGAATAAATGTCGGAGAAGGGATCGATGTCATCCTCTTGCAAGTTTCGTTGCATGTAGGCTTCGACGCGCTCCCGGAGGTCGGGCTTGAACTTCCAGTAGTGAATGCGCCATTCGCGTCCATCCCACAAGGTGGTTTCTTCGGACTCCGTGGTCAAGAGGTCGTAATCTTGGAACATGTAAAACAAGTTCCGGTCGGTTGGTTCGAGAGCATTGTCGATGATGCGGTTGTAAAATCCAAAGAAACCGAGGGCGTGCTCGGCCATGCCTTGAGCGACCTCAGCGTCCATGTCCAAGTCAATGTGTTGCTGTATCGCTTTGGTTAATTCTGCTAGTGTCATCCCCATGTGCTCGCCCCCACAACAAGTGAACCGGGTGTTTTCGGTCCCCGTTGCTATATTTTATTGGTCACCGACCCATATTAAGTGTTCCATCCTTTTTCTTGAAATCGTTCCTTTGAGCCTTTAATTCGGGGCGCGTTTGGCATCGGTAGGATGATGAAGGAGGCAAAGACGGACAGAAAGCATGGAGGAGGCGTTTGAAGAGGGTGCCTTTCTCGGTCTTCCACGAAGCGATGGCCCCGTCGATATTGCGGTGGTTCCGTTGGCTTACGAACTCACAACCTCCTACGGCATGGGGGCCTGCGATGGGCCTCAGGCATGCCTTGATGCGAGTGCACAAGTCGAACTTTACGATGAACACCTCGGCACCGATTTACCGGCGGGACGAAGCATTGTCACCGAACCGGTTTGGGAAGGTACCGCCGCCACCCTGCGTGGGCAACTTGACGAACTCGCCGGCCATGCCTTGAAGTTCTTCAAGGGGGACCTCTTTCCACTGTTTCTGGGCGGTGAGCACGGAATTTTGCCTCCCATCATGCACGCTGCACGGCACCATCCTGCCGTGAAGGGCGACCTCTCTCATTTGACCGTGGTTCAACTCGATGCCCACGCTGACCTACGAACTTCGTTGGACGGTGAAGTGTTTTCTCATGCCTGCGCCGCTTCGCGAAGCCTTGACATCGGCGTAGGGCGCCTCTTTCAGGCGGGTGTACGGGCGTACAGTCAGGAGGAACACGAGCGGATCAACGCCGATGACCGAATCACCACGTACTTCGCGAAGGACACGCAACACCCGCACACCGGCGGAGAAGCATGGAATCGGTGGCTTGACGAACTCAAGTCGCTTTCTGGTCCTGTTCATTTCACCCTCGACATTGATGGATTGGACGGCGCATTGGTGCCTGCGACGGGGACACCTGTGCCGGGTGGATTGAGCTATTGGCAGGCGGTTGAAACCATTGAGACCCTGTTTGCCAATCCACAGGTGACGGTCATCAGCGCCGATGTGAATGAAATCGTACCTCAAGACGGCACACCCCTTACACAGTTTACCGCTGCTTGTTTGGCCACAAAAATCGTGGCCTCTCACCTGCGAGCACGGGAAAATGCTCGGTGGGAGCCAACGGCCTCTTCAGGCCATTTGGAATTTGACCGTTCGTATTTTTCAAAACTTGAGGCCACAGCCAATTCGGCATTTTGAAATAGCGAGCGGTGGGGCAAAGCGCAGGTGAGGGTATGGTCGTCAATCCAAGCCAAGGAGCCCACGTCTTCTTGGATTATGTTCATGCACGATTTGCCGATGAGGATGAATATCAATGGCTCTTTGAGCTCATGAGGGAAGCCGTAGCTCAGAGTTCTGCGACCGAAGTGCATGCTCATCTCGCCCCCTTTGACGGCACGACCTCTCCTCCTGGATTTGCAGCCGTGGTGCTCATCGATGAGAGCCATATCACCGCCCATTGCTATGCTGACCGAGGCTTGCTGGCCGTTGATTGTTTCACATGTGGGCAAACCGACCCCGACCACATCGCTGACTACCTCCATGAACGTCTCTTGGAACGCATGCCTGACCTCGTATGCCTTCGTCGGGAGCGAGTCAATCGCTTCATCACGGAGGCATGAAGATGACCGTGCGAGAATTTGTGGATGAGCATTACCGCCATTTCAACGCTGGAACCGTAGGCCGAGCGGCTCGTTCCCTCACTGGGTTTCTCACCGATGGCGGGCGTCTCTTTCTGACCCTTGCCGGAGCCATGAGCACGGCTGAAATCGGACGCAGCCTGGCGGACATGATTCGGGCTGGACACGTGGCGGCCATTTCCTGCACGGGAGCCAACCTCGAGGAAGACGTGTTCAATCTCGTGGCCCATGACGCCTATGTCAAGGTGCCATCTCACGAGGACCTTTCACCAGAAGATGATTTGGAATTGTTCGAGCAACACCTCAACCGTGTGACGGACGTCTGCATTCCGGAGGAGGAAGCCATCCGAAGGTTGGAGCACCGTTTGATGGAGGTTTGGAGCGATGCTCAAGCCGGAGGAGATTCTTTGTTGCCCCATCGCTATCTGTATCGTTTACTCACATCTGGAGCACTCGCGGACGAGTTCCAAGCCGATCCTTCGAATTCTTGGGTATTGGCCGCCGCTGAGGTAGATCTGCCGCTTTATGTTCCCGGGTGGGAGGATTCCACGCTCGGTAACATCTTCGCCGCCCGATGTTCACAGGGCAAACTTCACCCAGACATCGTTTTGAGTGGCACCCATTACATGACGGATTTGATGCGTTTCTACCAAGCGGCGAACACGCCGTTGGCCTTCCTCCAATCGGGTGGAGGCATCGCGGGTGATTTCCCCATCTGCGTCGTACCTCTGCTTCACCAAGACCTTGGAGAGACCGAAGTTGAATTGTGGTCGTGGTTTTGTCAAATCACGGATGCTACAGCTTCGTTCGGGGGCTATTCCGGCGCTCCACCCAATGAGAAGATCAGTTGGGGAAAACTTGGAATTGAAACGCCTAAATTCAACATTCAAAGCGATGCAACGATTGTTCTCCCCTTGTTGTTCGGCTATGTTCTCGACCTGTAGAGAGCACATTCCCCCCAAAGTCTTGAAGGGGAGCAGCACCACCACATTCCCATGAACACCCGTCGGAAACTTGCGCCGTTGTGCATCATGGTCCTCTTGGTGACCTCGTTGGTGCCCGCCTCGGTCCAAGCGGATGGCGCGCCGTCGGTTCAGATCACCACCCACTGGATTGGCGATGGAACGACCGACGCAGCCCATGCCTACCTCCTGACGTTCTCCGATAACGGTACGTACGGATTTGATGTTGACATGGTTCATCAGCGCAACGGTTCATCGCTTTCAACCGCGCACACGATGGCTTGGGACAGTGTGGACGGTGTACGTACGGCGCTTTTGAACTTCAATACCTCACTTCTGTGGGGCGACACCGTCGAACTCACCATCACCATCACCGACCACAACGAGGTATCGGGGCTCTCCATTGACACCACTCGGGCGTTTACAGTGGGTCAATGGAATCAGCCGATGGACGACCATGAAGTTCTTTTGTCAACCTCATGGGCACTTGACCAAGGCTACACAACCGAATTCGGGGAGCAAAATTTCTCCCTGGCGTTCACTGGGCAGGGCTGGCAGGAGCGTGTTGGCGAGACCCTGTCTTCTTGGGAACTTGGGAACGGAACCTTCCAAACCCTCGAGAGCACAGAGGACGGCACCACGGCGTTGAATTTGGTGTTCACGCAGTTGTGGAAAAACGAGACCATCGTCGCTGGCGCATTGACCAGCCAAATCTTTGATGCTCGTGGTTTTGGGGATTTGCGCACCACCGTCGTTGACGGCGAGACGGTCACGGTGATCAACGCCAATGTATCGGAGGCTCTGCTCAATCGGTCGGTCATCAACGGCGTGGTTGGAGAACATTTGTCGCTTGAGGCCACCGGTTTACTCAACATTTCAGAAGAGGGTGAGGACAACAATTCCCTCAACATCGATGGAGAACTCGCCGTATTTTTCCTCGAATACATTGACGTGGACGGTGAACGAATCCTCCAACACTCCCAGTTTGAGGCCATGGCTGATTTTGTTTTGATTGAGGACGGTTCTCGATTGGACGTGTCTCTTGATGGTTTCACCTCGGTCAACCGTTGGGAAGACGGCGTTCGTACCCAACATTTGGAGGAACTTTACGGCGATGGAACGTTCGGTTTTGAGGACCAAGATGAAAATGCCTCCCTTCAGGTGAACGGAACAATTCTTGACCTTCATACGAAATTGGAAAACGGCACGACGGTCATCGACGACCTG
>DUIU01000225.1:0-1562 GCA_013330155.1 Candidatus Poseidonia sp.
CATCAGTGGCACCCAAACCACCGGGCCAGAATTGAACCGCATTGAAGACGCCCTTGGTTTCCTTTGAGGACTTCCATCTTTGGCGTGTGAAATGTTCAAAGGCTGATTTCAGCGGTTCAAGAGCATGGGAGAAATGCTCTATCAAGGGAAAGTGAAGCAAGTTTGGTCCACGGACGACGAAGATGTCTATGAGTTTCGATTTACCAATCAAATTTCAGTCTTCGACCAAATCATCCCTTCACTCATTCCTCGCAAGGGGGAATCGCTCAACCGAACAACGGCTCATTGGTTCAAACTCATTGAGGAAGCCGGAATTTGCAAGACGCACCTCATCGAAGTCAATGCACCCGACCGATGCTTGGTTCGCAAGGTAAAGGTCATCAAAGAACCCGGTGCTATTCCTCGCGACATGGAATGGGTTTTCGTTCCCCTTGAAGTGATTGTACGGCATTACCTCTCAGGTTCAGCCTGGCGCCGCTTCCAACGTGGAGAATTATCAGCTGATGCTCTTGGCGTTGCTCCAGATTGTGAATATGGAGTGAAACTTTCACAACCTTTCGTTGAAGTAACCACCAAATTTGAGAAATTTGACCGCAACATCGGACGTGAAGAAGCGTTGGAAATATCCAACATTACCGAAGAAGAATACGAATCCATCGTTGCCGCCGCACTGGCGGTTGACGAAATCATTGAACGAGAAGCAGCCCGAAATGGCTTGATTCACGTCGATGGCAAGAAGGAGTTTGCTCTCGGGGCTAACCGTGAAGTCGTGTTGGTTGACACATTCGGAACCCTTGATGAAGACCGATGGTGGGACGCTGAGGCCTATGCCAACGGTGAGTGCATTGAACTGTCCAAGGAATTTGTCCGTACACACTACATCGGAACGGGTCACCAAGCTGAACTCAAGGCTGCCCGTGATGCTGGAACAGATGAACCCCCCATTCCTGCCCTGCCTCAATCCGTGATTGACGAGACCGCTTCGCTTTACGCATCCATGTACGAGCGACTGACGTCGGTTGAATTCTGAATCATCGATGCGTTCGTAGAACCAGTCCTACGCTTCGGCGTTCGGCGGCTCTCAGCAGCGTGGTGAAATGTTTAGCTACATCAGCAACTCCACCATCGAGCGGTTCTTCGTACGAGGCGGTCCACACTCGCGTGGCCATTTTCATCCGGAGGTCTCGTACATCCTCTGCCGATAGGAATCCATGTATCTGCATGCCACCAAAACCATCCTCGAAACTTCTGTGCCCCCGGTGCTGTTCTTCACATCCGTGAGTTAAACGTTGGAGGAGGTCAATGAGTCCATCATAGGTGGTTTGCCCATCGTGTTCGGTAATGCTCCTGTTGGGGCGAATGTACTCCAAGAGGTAGCCCAGGGCAGAACCGTCTCCAAATGGAAACCGCCCGAATCGTTCACGGGTCTTGGTTTCACCAAGCTGGAGTGGCCGACCATCGGGCGTCAACTCGATGCATGTTGTGAACAAAAGCATGGCTGGGTCCCATTGGATGCTGGTGTAAACTTCGGGTTCTGTTATGCCTTGTTCAGTCAACCTTTG
>DUIU01000225.1:1932-5155 GCA_013330155.1 Candidatus Poseidonia sp.
TGCTCAATGGCACGTACAACCTGCGAGGCACGAACTCCGTGAAACGGATCTAGCGTGTAAAAAGCCGTGGTAGAGGCTTGGGCCAACTCGTCCATGTTTTCGCCCAGCCTCTGACTGAAATAAGGACTTGCATTCACGAACCATCGCCGAAGAATTCCTTCATACGGTCTTCGATGGACCCCTCTTTGGCCGGCCCTTCACCCTCTCCGAGTTCATCCCGGAGGCTAGCCAAGCGTCCGCTTGCCGTCGTATCTTCTTCGATGACCTCAATGGATTCAATCACCTCGACGGTAGAGTCGACCTGGGTGTCGTCAACGGCTACCGATTCTTCAGCGATGTCTTCGGTTGGCTGAATTTCTTCGACTTGGAGGTTAAAGTCGTCTTCTTCCACCAGCGGCTCAGTTGATTCAGTAGGTTGGGTTTCTGTCTGGGGAGAATCAACAGGTTTTCTCATCTTTTTTGCCCCAGAAGTGGCCGAGGTCTTTGGTGCTTGAATCACACCGAGGAGCCAAGCGATCGCTAAGATGAGTCCGGCCACGCCAACGACCCAACCGATTTCATTCGAGGAAACGGCCAGTATGTTCTCTGCTTTGTAGTAAGAACTCTTGGTGTCATCTTCTTCATTGTCGTCAATATCGAACGGAACGCTGCAACCAAGGGTGGCCGTGATTTTTTCATCACGCTCAATGCTCTCTGGGTTTTCAATGAAGATGACTGGAGCGTATTCTGCGTAGGCAATATCCACGATGTAGGTGGTTTGCCAACCCCCTTCGGCGACGACATTCAATTCACACACCGCATCCGTAAGCAGTTCGTATCCAGTTCGCTTGATTCCGATGGTTATGTCCCCGTCGGTTGTCAATGAACTAATGCCCACGTTCCAGCCACTTTCACGAGCCACAACGGATGTGGATTCGTGGGCCAAGGTTCGCCCAAACTGATCGGTACCACTCAGGAGAACGTCAAAGACTCCCGCAGCTGGGTCCCATCCAGACACGGACACGTTGATGGTTTCCTGACCTCCAGCACCAACCACGAATACATCCTTGTCAAGATTGATTCGCTCACCATCCGATGTGATCAGGGTAAGAACGGCCCGAAGTTCCTCATTTTGTCCTGCGCTAAGGTCACACGTAGCAACTGTTCCTGTCAGTTCGACTCGTCCAATATCATTGAAGGCAGAATCCATCAGGGTGCAATCAATGGTCGCATCAGGGTACTGTCTGGCCACGGCATAGACCGAAACATTGCCCGCAGCCGTATCGCCACTGAAGCTCACAACGTATTCACCGGTGCTTGTGGGCTGAAGGAATTCAAGGGTTGTTGGCGAACTTGTTGTATCGAGTGAACCACCAAAGGAGACGGTCTCTTGGTCCGCAACTGCGTAGGTTACCCGTTGCTGTGATCCCACGTAAGCATCGATCACTGGGGTCTGTGAGAAGACGACATGGCTGTGTTTGACCTCAATGCTGTGGGCCATTGCCCCCAGTAAGGGGTGATTAACGTTGATTGAGAGAAGGAAACGTTGCTCGTTCCAATCCACTGCTGGTATCAGATTCAGGGGAAGGCCTGACACTTCCCCGGGAGCAAGAATCAACTGAGTCCCTTGATCGGTTGACCATCCTTCTGGGAGGCCGTCGACATCAATGGTCAACATGGCGATGTCGTTTCCTTTGTTTTCCACCCAAGCCGTTGGATATCCACCCTCTTGGTTGACGTTCCATTCGCCACGATGGTCGATGACGATCTCCGGAGACGCACCGACCCGGACGGGGATCTCTTCAATCACCAAACCAGAGGTGTCATTGCCCGTGATTCGTATCCTAAGGACACCCACTTCTCCAGCAATCGCCTCTTCCGGTGGTTGGACATGGACTTCAAAGGTCGTGGTTGAGTAAGGAGCCACTTCGCCGGCGTCATCGGGGAGCGTGATGTTCCATCCTGCACCAGCCTTGGCAAAGTAGGGTTGTTCGTAGGCGTTGCCAGTGTGGACGAGCTGGAAGGTTAGATTTTCACCAACTGGGTCAACTTCAAGGTCGGCATTGGTCAGGTTGAGTTTCCAACCTGAAACGGCTTCAACATCGATTCCCAAATGGGTTTGTCCGATACTGTAGGCGTTCGCAACATGGGCCAAACTCACATTCACAGATGTGGTGGCCCAAGCGTTTGTTGGAACCGTAATGGAGAAGTTTACCTGAACACTTCCGTTGATGCTGATGGTGCTTGTTTGAACCGCATCTGCCGACCAAATGGAATTGTCACCACCAAAACGAGCAACGGAGAGGGAAGGTTGGAGGGTCAGGGCGTCGGGTGCGTTTCCAAGGTTGGTGAGGTTGAAGGCAAACGTGAGAAGTTCCCCGGGTGCACCTGATGCTGAAGTGAGGTTCACAGGATTGACTTGCCATTCGTGACTGGGTGCAGCTTGTATGAGGACCGATACCTGGTCGGCAATCGCTTCACCTCCCATGGACGTCCAAGTGAACGTGAGGGTAAACGGTGTGAGGGCTGGTATCTCAGCAGAAAGGAAGACATCAACGGTTCCAATTCCGGTGGCTAAGGATCCAAGCGTTTTCTGTGGGTCATAGTACGTGAAGGTGACTTCAGGCGTAAATTCTGGGTCCTCGGTAGACACTTCGGCCGTCAATTCAAAGGTATCAACTCCGTTTCCAGGGTTTTCAAGGAACAACAGGAATCGATGCTCTTCACTGACGTTCAGCGACAAGGCTTCTTCTGCATTCGATGGTGTGGGTTCAATGAGCGATACATTGGCCCGGTGCACCTGCAAAACATGGAGGCTCATGTTCAAGGAGGCGTCGATGTCTACGGTATCGGTGTCCGCAAACACGTGGCGTTTGGGTACGGAATCGGCTGGAAGTTCCAACACCAATGACCCGGTCAGCGTTTCCCCGGGTGTGCCTTGAGCTTCGAGCGTGGTTCCATTCACGCTGAAGTCGCCGCTTGCGCTCCACTGCCAATTGGTGTTGAACATACCCATCGAGGACATACTCCACGTCGCTGTGCCCGAGACTGGTGCCGTTCCCACAATGTTCCAAGTGAGGGTAGCATCAGGGAGGGTGCGGTGGTGGGCAGGCTCAGCGACGAATTTTTGAGCCGTGAAGGTGAATGGCATCGACTCACAAAGGGCGTCTTCTCCACTTCCCATGCACAGGGTCAGCGTGGTTTGCGTTGAACTTCCGTAGCTGACGGATGGCGGGGTGGGCAA
>DUIU01000065.1:0-11069 GCA_013330155.1 Candidatus Poseidonia sp.
GCACTCCCTCATGAGGGGCTTGAACCGGTAGCAAATAGGACAATCGGTTTCAAGCGACGGAATCAAAAACGGGAGGACAGTGGTCTTGGCATGGGTGGACGGGAACGAACCTACCGTCCTCGAGCACGGACTACTCGGCCATTAGGCTCTGGACGCTCTGCCAATGCCCCACCATCACAACCCCTCTCACCTCCAGTGATTCGTTCTGATGGTTGGTTTATTTCCGACCCCCTGGCCCAGCGACTTCACCAGAAAAGTGCCCTCGGTCAACGGGTCGAGGGAGGCATACTCCTGACTCCCGAAGAGGTCCTGTTCTGCCATTGGTACCGGCACGTTCCACTTCCAAACGATGGAGATTGGTTTAGTGAACAATTGGGCAAGGATGGTACATTGCTCCGGCGAATTATCGCTATGGACGTTCTTAGAAACGGAGGTGAACGTGTTATTCCGGTCAAACATCTAGCGGCACGATTTGACCCCTTCCCTGAACACACATGGGCCGTGCGTTGGGAGCGGCATGAGGCGTGGATGTCTCACCCTGGCTTGAGTCAAGTTCGTTTGCAACGAACACATGACCCACTGGATTGGGATGAACTCAATCGGTGGGTTTCATCGGTCAATGCGTGTGGTCACGTGGCCGAACTGTGCGTCATTGACGATGAATTTGATACCACGATCTACCATCTTTCACCCTCTCAGCCTCAGGGTTCACATCTCCGATATTCTGACCTTGACTCTAAACTGCAGCAGGAAGTCCAAGCATCATGTGCCTCCGCTCACGCCATCGATGGCGGTTATTTTCTCAACCACTCGGGCGAATGGCCACTTCCAGCCATTGGAACACCTCATTTTTCGGGCCGCTTTTTACGGAATGAAGAACACGCCTTCCTTCTCAATCACGGAAGTGAAGAGGTTAATCTGTACGGCGCATTAATCGAGCGGGGTTTGCTCCTTCGGCCGGGTTTCAAGTATGGTTGTCGTTGGCGCGGATACGAAGAGTCCATCGAAGCGGCCCACGCTCCTTGGTTGATACAACCGCTTGATGAAGCACCTACGAATTGGGAAGAAGTTTGTCTTGCTGTTCGACTCGCAGAGGGTGTTAACAAACGATGGATTTGTGCTCATTTTGCCAACAATTCTTCTTCATTCTTGAACATCAAACGCGTTGGTTGAGGCGTCATCGTCCAATGGACGACCCCAGGCGTCTTGTTCTTCCTGTGTCCTCAATTCACTGATTTGACCTTCGTGTTCTTCTGGAGTAGATTTTTCCTTCTTCATCAGGCCTGTCAAAGCAGATAATCCGAGGATGGACAGCATGATGCCGATGATTCGACCTGGCTCAGTCAAAGGTGTCCACCATTGATCTTTAATTGAGGTCGCTTCCAACTCAACATCAACGGTCCATGACATGCCATCATCGGTTGAAATGGTCACGGTGCCATAGACGAGCATGTTTTCGGTCAGCAAACCATTGGGTTCAACCACCAATACGTACGATGTTTCTTCGGTGATAAGCACCGATACCTCTCCGCTGGACACACGGGCCAATGGTCCATCGATGCTGACTGAAAAGCGCTGAACTCCATCACCAAATGAGGCGATTGGAATGTCCAGCATCGTGGTCGAATCGGGGTGAACGGTCGCTTCAAAGGTGGAATCCAGTGGAATTCGGTTGAGGATGTGGACGGGGTGTCGCAAATGGACGGTGCTACCGTCGCATGAGATGGTTCCCTCGACAAATGCGGTTGATGGTGCTGTCCCTTGGGTAGAGAATGTAAGGGTGTGCCCTTGCTCGTTATGGGTCAATGCCACTCCTCGCCCATCCGATGAAGTCAATTCGCTCGTGCATGGTTCTGTGTTTCCAGATATGTCAATGCTGATCTCACCGGTGGGAAGGACTGGGCTACCATGGTTGCTCATGTCAACTTTCATCGAAGGATTGCATGAAGGGGCCGTGAATGAGACGCTGAGGTTTTCTTCACCGGAAACCGATGCTACCCACGGAACTAAAATCCCATCATGTGTTCGAATCTGCACCCCTTCTGCACCAAAAGTAGTATTGTTGAGGAAAAGGTCGCTGGCTTCACCTTGGTTTGAACCACGAACCAAATCATCGCCCCCATCCGCTTCAATGACCTTCAGCCATGGTTGGTTGGGGTTCGTGTTGACTTCGTTTCGCTCAAAATCACCCACGCTCAAATCCTGATACGAGACAAGAATCCCTGCACCGGGTAATCGCGAATCGAATCCGGAATCTGACCGGTGCTCAATAAACACGGACTCAGTGTCCGAAATAGGAATCTTGAGCACCATCCCTCCTTCGGTTATGCCTCTGAGAACGGTGGTTGGACCAATGCAAGGTTGGGCGGCACTTGTCGGCCACGTAAGGTCCACGGTTTCGATTCGTTGTTGCCGGACAAGTTCCATGTTCGCCCCGGTAGGCATAGCCGGCCATCTCCCACCTCCGTTCCAATTTCCACTCGCCATGATGTCCCAATCACCTGGCCCTTTCCACGATTGGAAGGCCACTTCATCATGAACTGGATAGAGGTCAATCGCTCCCATTTGATGAAGCATCTCGTGGATGATGGTTCCAACTCCACTTGTTCCTGTTTGTAAACTAGCCATGGTGTAGTGTTCAATCCGGTGGTCATCCACAAGCTCAATTGGTTCTTCGAAATGGGTAAAATGCGACCAAATCCGGTTGGTGTTACCGGGGTTTTCTTCCTGTCCTTTCGTGGTGTGAAGCACCAAGAAACGGTCAACAGCACCATCATTGTCCAGGTCAAAGACCTCCCAATTAATTTCGTCCATGATGCTGGTTACAGCTTCTTCGGCAAGGGCTGACGGAAGGAATTCCCCACCTATGCCGCTGTCCTTTCCAGTGGCATCTTGCCCGTAGTCCACTAAGGGAAAGTTTGCCCGAATAACCGTGTCGTGAACCGTGATGGAAAGGTTGGATTCACCACCAGAGAGTTGCTCGATGTAAGGGACGACCGCTTGGTTCAGCATGTTGTCTGCTTCCTCAATTCCCCATCCATTGTTGGCTGTGTTTTGTTCAAAGTCAACCACGACCACCAGCCAATGTTCCTGGTCTTGCAACGGTAGTTGCACACTGGGCTCATCGTTATCAACGACGATTTGACCAACCAACCAACCTTCGACCTTTTCTTCATGCGTGAAGGTCCATGCTGCAGAGGAGAGGAATACGAAGGCCATGAACGCCGCCGCCACCTGCCTCATGAGACCGTGTCTGCGCTTGCAGGTTTGAAGTTTCGTTGAAAATGCGTAGGTTGCGTTTGCGAAACCGCTCAAACACTCTGTTCGGGAATGTCAGCCAAGATGGTGGAAAAGGGATGAACTGCCCATTGGTCGATGTTCACATGGTTGTGGGCGTGGACTTCGATGTTCAAGCGTTCAAAATTTTCCTTGATGAAGGTTGGTAATTCGTTTCTATCGTCATGGTTCACCATCACGTCTGTTATGCGTTGGTGTTGGATGAAAAGAAGGACCATTTCCCGGTCTTCTTTCCTTTCATGCCAATTCTGAACCGTCAGCAATGAATAGCCGGCCTCTTTTGCTAGATTCGAATTGATGCTTTTCGGGCACTCAATGGATTGAATCACTGCAAGCCTCCTCCGCCGCCCTTCGCTATCAAACCAATCGGTCATCCGACCGGAGACGAGATTGGTTTGCGAAAACCAAGGTCGTGCAAAGAACTCGTTGCTCGCCAACGCGATGACCACCAAAGGTACGGAGAGTGCTTGTGCTTGTTCGGGAACGGTGAGCAAGATGAGGAGGCTTGTGATTCCATAGACTCGGACTCGCCACCATTCAGCGGTTGTCTCGGTGAGCAGCCTTAATTGACCAGCCGTGAACATGACGAGCCAACTGATCAACATGAGGCCAAGGATCCAGGTGAGGTAGGTTGCAATCGCAAGCATTTCAACAGCGCTGTATTGAGCGGATAGGCCCACACTCTGATGGTTTTCATGCCCTGCCGCAAACAGCATTGGTAGAAGCGTGGTGGTCATCAATACGAAACTCAAGACGAGAAGGACGGTGCCGAGCATCGTGCAACGTTTGAGCGCCTTGTATTCATGGATGGCTAGGCCCGGTTTAGCAAAACTGTGCACATGGTGCAAGAGCAACGGAAGCGATGAAAGAAAGGCGAGGTAGAGGGCACTTAGCCAGCGTATTGCGCTCCATTGAGCAGGGTCGTATACGTTCAAACAATCCCCTTGGCATGGGTGGAGCATGGCGAGAAAATCTCGAAGCAATTCGTCAACCGAAAACGACCAAATCAACGTCAGTGTTACGATGGTGATAAAAATCAATATCGTACGTTTTGACAATTCATCAAGATGTGATTGTATCGCTTTATCCTTGTCGGATTCGAGCAATATGGTCATGGATTCTCACTCAAACAAGATCCGTGTATTCCTTTGGTGCCCGTGCTTGAACGATGGTTCGATAAACGCCGTAGATGGCCCACAGGGTGAGCATTCCAGCTACGAGAGCATAGCCCCAAGGTTGTCCATCGTCCACGAGGTAAGCGAACAAGATGGCGAGTCCAGAGGCAAGAACACCCCTGCGAAGGCCTTGGGGGACGGCTAGGCTCTTGTCGAGGTGCGTTGGTCCACCACCGAATCGACGTTCGTAGAATTCACCTTGAATCACGGCAGCGATGATGATCATCGAAAGCGTCGTCCAATAGTAGAGGTTGCCATTCGCAAAGAAATCGTGCGCGATTCCCTCCTGTCGTTCAGCTTCAATGGCTTCGGGGTCTTCTTCCGCTACGAACAGTGAATCATAATCTCCAACGCTGATGGTTCTTAGGGAAACATCCTCTTCAGTGGCGATTGCTGTAGCACCAGGTTCGCTGATGGTGAAGGCAAGAATGTTCCATTTGTCGCCTTCGTCAAAGTTTCCGTTTCCATTGACAGCATTGCCCACAAGTTGGAAGTTGGCTGGGCCCATATCTTCGCTCGGTGCGGTCCACGACACGACCCAGTCATTGCCAGGTTCTGATTGCGAGAGGGCACCGGGTTTGTCGGGGACGCTTTGACTTCCTTCACCTGGGGTCAGAGTACCGATGTCTCCGTCCCAGAACAGGAATCCACCGCCGTCGTTCGAAGCGTGTTGGAGGCTGATGACGAATTCGTAGGTTTCACTCACGTTGTAAGCCCGGGGTACGCCAGATACGGACACCACCACTTCGGTCGAGGGTGCTCCACCTCCGTGGCATGTGCATCCGGTTTCAATAACCAAGTTTCCACCGTTGTCCCAGGGAGGTCCGTTGGGGTTTCCCAAAACGGGTGCAACCAACATCAAAGAGAGAACTACCATCAACGAAAAGTTACGGAAGTTGCGTCGCATGAACCCACCCTGTTTTTTCCACTTGGCCCCGCTCTTTGAATGTTGCTTCAACTTCGTCGTTGTTGAGCCCCATCAAATTTCTTTGATGGCATTGTTCAATCCGGTCATCATGGCCTTTCCATCGCCAAAGAGCATCATGGTTTTGTCCTCGTAGAAGAGGTCATTGTCAACACCAGCGTATCCGACCGATAGGGAGCGCTTGATGATGACGACCGTTCGGGCTTGATCAGCGTCAATGATGGGCATGCCGGCAAGTGGCCCTTCGCCACTTCGTGCCGCTGGATTGCAGGTGTCGTTGGCTCCGATGACCACGGCCACATCACACTCTGGGAATTCCGGGTTGATTTCGTCCATTTCGATAAGCTTCTCGTAAGGAACATTGGCTTCTGCGAGAAGGACGTTCATGTGCCCGGGCATTCGACCAGCTACTGGGTGGATGGCATACTTGACTTCCGTACCGAATTTTTCTTCGAGAAGGTCTCCGAATTCTTTCACTTGGTGTTGGCATTGGGACACTGCCATGCCGTATCCAGGCACGATGATGACCTTCTGTGCACCGTCAACCATCATGGCCACTTCATCGGCATCTGAACCGACCTTCGTTCGGGTCAATTCTGCCTTTTCTCCACTTCCACCAAAGGACTTGAACAACACATCGGGAAGCGTTCTGTTCATTGCCTTGCACATGATGAACGTGAGGATGAGGCCAGAGGCACCCACCAAAGACCCTGCAACGATGAGGACGGGGTTGTTGATGATGAAACCGGTGAACGCAGCTGCGATACCCGAGAGGGAATTGAGCAGCGATACAACCACAGGCATGTCTGCACCGCCGATTGGCAAGACCAAGATGATTCCGAGAATACACGAAATAGCGATGATGGCCCACAAATAGGTTTCATTGGTCGGGTCATTGATGGACATGACGATGAGTGCAAAAACAGAGAGCGTCAAAAGCACCTTGACTGGGTTAAGCCAAGTTGGCCCCCATGTAGGTGTCTTGAACCACTTACCAAAGATTTCAACGCCACCTTTGAGTTTGAACATGGCGAGCAAAGAACCGGTTAGTGTCATCCACCCAACAAGGGCGGAGAGTCCGGCTGCAACGACGACGACCTGCAGCGTCAAACCGGTGGGTAGCGCCAATGTCGGGTCTTCGATGTACTTCCATGTCTCTGAGAGGGCAACAAGAGCCGATGCAGCTCCGCCGAACCCGTTGAACAGAGCCACGAGTTCTGGCATACCCGTCATTTCAACCTTAACAGCCATAATGGCCCCAATGATTGAGCCGATGATGAGTCCGGCAATGATGAGTTCCCAATTCATGGCTCCTGAAGCGAGTTGCATATCAACGACGGTTGTTATGACGGCAACCAGCATACCCATGGCACCGTATTGGTTTCCACGGGGGGCGGTTCTTGGATGACCGAGTTTCTTCAATCCAAAGATAAACAGGGCTGCAGAGAGCAGATAACCGAGGGGAATCCATTCTTCCATCTCAAGCCCTCCTTTTCTTGCCAGCGATCATGTTCAGCATACGATTGGTCACCGCAAAACCACCAACGACGTTGATCATCGCCAACACAATAGCGACGAATGCCAGGAGGCCCGAGACAAGTGTATCGCCTCCTTGGTACGCCACATTAGCACCAAGCAAGGCACCAACGACGCTGATGCCTGAAATCGCATTTGCTCCACTCATCAGTGGGGTGTGGAGAGTAGCAGGGACTTTGGTAATGAGTTCAAAACCAAGGAAAATCGCGAGCATAAACAACGTCAAGTTTGCAATCAATGAAGCCTCTGTAATCATTCAACCCCCCCTGCCAGTCGAGTTTGCTTGGGATGGATGGTGCCGTCTTTGCAAATCAGCACACCTCCCATACCATTGACATAGAAATCGGAGCCTTCTGGGGCACCCACGAGGATGTCGTCGTCTTCAGAAATCACCACGTTGCCCGATTCTTTGTCAACGAGTGAGGTGAAGAAGGTCGTGAGGTTGTTGGAGTACAGCATGGATGCCGTGTTGGCGAGGGTTCCGGGTAAATTCGAGGTTCCAACGATAATGACACCGTTTTCAGTGGTGGTGACTTCTCCTTGAACGGTGTCTTCACAATTTCCACCTACGTCTGCGTTCATGTCCACGACGACGGCACCGGATTTGAAATTGGCAACGGCGCTCGAGGGCACCGTGATGGGCGCAGGTCGGCCAAAGATACGGGCGGTTGTGACAATGATGTCAGCATCGGCCGCCACACCACAGACGGTGTCGTTCACCTTCTGGATGAACTCAGGAGTCAGCGGTTTAGCGTAGCCTGATTCGTCTTCAAAATCATCCATTCCATCCACCTCAATAAATCGTCCACCAACCGATTCAATTTGTTCGGCGGCTGACTTTCGAACATCGGATGCGAACACGATGGCACCGAGTCGCTTGGCCGTAGCAATCGCTTGCAGTCCCGCAACCCCACTGCCCATGATGACGACTTTTGCCGGTCGAATGGTTCCTGCGGAGGTGGTCATCATCGGAATTCCCTTTGGCACTGCGGCAGCGCCCAAGAGAACGGCTTTGTAGCCCGCTAGATTGTCTTGGCTGGAATTCACGTCCATGGACTGGGCCCTTGAGAGGCGACGAGGAATCATGTCCATGGAGAGCAACGTGATGTTGGCTTCCATGCAGGCTTTCACGTATTCCGGATGGCGGAACGGATCGGAAACACAAGCGAGGTTTGTTCCTTCGCCGATGCCGTCGGTGCCGGGGAAGCGAATGCATACGAGGTTTTCACAAGCCAGAGCATCTTTGCGAGACACGATATGGGCGCCTGCATCCTTGTATTCTTGGTCGTGGTAATTGGCGGCGAGGCCGGCTCCTTCTTCGATGTAGACCTCAAATCCTGCCCGTGAAAGTTTCTTCATGCTCGATGGAACGATGCCAACGCGAGTTTCTCCTTCAGGTTCTTTTGGGACACCGAGTTTCATGCTTTCACCTGTGATTGGCACCCACGAAAGGGTAGATGCAAATCGGCCACTTGAAGGAGGTTTTTAGATTCCACGCTTTGAATCACTGCAAAGCACTTTTGCAATCGCCGCAAATAAGGTCCAACATCATGCACCATTTGACTTATGGACTGCATACATCAGGTTCGTTTTGAAAGGTGGAAACCATGGCAAGCGGACGACGAAAAATTGCAGTGATTGGGGCAGGAAATGTTGGTGCTACGTGCGCCTTTGTCTTGGCCCAAATGAAGGTGGCAGACATCGTCCTTCTCGACATTTACGAAGGGTTTGCAAAAGGCAAAGCTCTGGACATGTCGCAGAATGCCAACGTATTGAATTACGATGGTACCATCACAGGAACAGCCGACTACAACGACATCGCCGGAGCCGACGTGGTCGTGGTGACTTCAGGTTTTCCTCGCATGCCAGGTATGACCCGTGAGGATTTGATTGGAAAGAACGCCGACATCGTATCCCAAGTCGGAGCGGGCATCAAAGACCATGCGCCCGAGGCCGTGGTTATTGTGGTCACCAATCCACTTGACCTGATGACCTATCACATGCAAAAGGTCACAGGGTTCCCGCCCGAGCGCGTCATTGGGCAAGCTGGTGTTCTTGACAGTGCCCGCATGGCTCATTTCATTGCCTTGGAACTCGACTGTGCAGAAGAAGACGTTTCACCCATGGTGCTTGGCGGACACGGCGACACCATGGTGCCTCTTCCACGCTACACGACTGTCGGTGGTATTCCTATCACCCAACTCATGAGTCAAGAACGAATTGATGCGATCAGCGCTCGCACGGCCAGCGGTGGAGGCGAGATTGTCAAACTGCTCGAGAAAGGTTCAGCGTTTTACGCACCCGGCTCTGCTGCCGCCATTATGGCGGAATCGGTACTCAATGACCGCCGCCGATTGATTCCAGCATCGTGTCTCCTCACCGGTCAATATGGCCTTTCAGATGTTTACATCGGCGTTCCGTGCATCGTGGGTGCCAACGGAGTTGAGCGCATCTTTGAACTTGATTTAACCGATGAGGAACTTGCATCGTTGCAAGGTTCTGGAGAATTCTACAAGGGCCAACTCAAAGACGTCCTTGGCTACTGAATCCGTTCGAGGACCATGCTTTCGGTTGCACCAACCGTGGTGGCTTTTTCAACAGGATTGCTTCGCTTCACCAACCGGTGACCTTGTTTTCCACGACTTCGCATTCGGGTGAGCACTTCTTGACCAATGTAGCAGCCCTTCTGTGGGTGGACTAAATCGCCCAGGCCACAGGCCAGCGGATGAACCTTCGAGGTGATCTCATGACCATGGTAAGGAATGAGGTTGGCAATTCGATGCTCAGTCCAGTCTTCTTCCGTCCACGTGGCTTCCCAATTGTGTTTCACTGGAATGATGTACATTGTTCCAAAATGACTCTGATGCACGGTGGTGCCTTCTGGGTAGGTTGCGTCATCGGTTCCGATAAACACATCGTTCAGTTCCGAAATATCGGTTAGTGAAATGGACTGACCTAGGATTCGCTCTGTGAGATGGGCGATGACCGTGGATTTACTTGGTTCATAGCCCACCAGCGCGACATGGGAGCCAACGAGTATCACCTCACAGACGTCGACAATTTTGGCCGCACGATTGGTGAAGACGGTGGTACACGCTCCGTCCACTTGATTGGTTGACAACCCGTTGATAAAGGGAAGAATATCATCGCCTTGGAGAAGCAATGTGTAGGCACGATGCCTGACCATCCCCATGGTTCGTCCTCAGGAGAAGGATTCGCCACATCCACATGATGCGCTTGCATTGGGGTTGTTGATCTTAAATCCGCCACCCATCAAGCGGTCTACATAATCGATTTCAATGCCGTTCAGTAGGTGGCTTGAGGCCGTGGGGACCAAGACTCGGAAGCCTTTGATGTTCAATTCTTGACAAGGCGTTTCGGTGGATTCAACGATTTGGAGGTCGTACATGTATCCTGAACATCCTCCGCTCAGAACGCCAACGAGGAGGGCATGACTTCGGTCATCGCCGAAGGCATCTTCCAGCATATCAGTGGCCTTTTCGGTCAAGGTGAGTTCAACGTCCACAACATCCGGTGCATGCACCTGAATGGCTGGTGCTGTTTCGCATGTGCCGCAGTCCATGGTTTACCCACTCCGCCACCGTTTTTGAACTTGACCACGCCAGCAGGGCGATTCATCGCTTCTTTCGTTTCTTGTCAACTGCCTTTTGGAGAATATTACAGCGCCGGATTTGGTCCTTGGCCCTACGCTTTGCTTCGTCTGCTAGACCACGGGGAATCGCTTGTTCAAAGCACTTGATGGCGTCTTTGTAGCGTTCCATTTCTGCGTAAGCAGTTCCCATGTTGTACAACGTCTCGCCACGAACCTCGGTTGGCCGAATCAACATGGCTTGATGGTAAGACTCCACACACTTCGGGTATTCTTCGAGGAAGTAGTAGGCGTTTCCACGGTTGTTGAGTATTCGAATGATCATGGCATCATCCCCAGCAAAAGCAGGGAGTGCACGGTCAAAACACGAAAGCGCTTCTTTGTATTTCTTGTCATCAATCAGCTGAACACCTTGATTGAACCAGGTCACATCTTGATTGGCGATTGCATTGGAGGTGGTCGACTGTGGCACATTGTTGGCAACGGTTTGTGCTGCATCGAGTGCAGCCTTCGCAAGATCAACTTC
>DUIU01000065.1:11438-11640 GCA_013330155.1 Candidatus Poseidonia sp.
GCTGATTCTACAGCAGGAGTTTCCGTCAATAATGGGGTTGAGGGGGTGGGTTGGGGTGCAGAATTTGCTCCAACATCCAGTGAGCCAACAACGCTTTGCTCAGGTGTTGTGGGTGCGGGTTGAGGGCTGATTGCAACCGGCTGGGGGGTAATTGGAACCGATTCAGGTGCCTGTGGAGCCGCCACGGGTGCATCGGCTTCCA
>DUIU01000065.1:11928-12281 GCA_013330155.1 Candidatus Poseidonia sp.
TCAGGTGCCTGTGTAGCCGCCACGGGTGCATCGCCTTCGGCGTTGGCCAGACTGACGGCCTTGGCATGACATTTCTGTGCAGTATCAAGGTCCCCGGCTTGTTCCAGAGACCGAGCAAGTCCAGTCCAGTGGTCGGATGAATGCTGTTCCTGTTTGATGAGTTCCTTCCACATCAGAACGGCATCGCTGTGTTGGAGGCTAAGCGATAGCGCCCTTGCTCGTTGTGGACTGGGTTCTTTGTCCATGAATTCCAACGCTTCTTTGGCCATTTCTGGGCCAGCTGGCAAGGTTGGGGGAAGGCCGGCTACTTGGTCAAGGACATCACTTTCACCTTGGGCCAATTGCAACAACAT
>DUIU01000010.1:0-1754 GCA_013330155.1 Candidatus Poseidonia sp.
TTGTTCCTGCTGGCCCTTTTCTGTTCGAAGGGATGCTCTCGGGCGGCGAATACGACCTGCCAAAAATGGACTAAAATCCCTCTTTTACCGAGTATGATTATAGGCTAGAACAGGAAGAATTACCCAAAGTGATACACTATGGATGCAAAAACAATACTGAACCCAAAAGGCTGGCTCATGGCCTTCGGTCTCATCTTCATCTTGTTGGGAACCGGCAACTACCTCACGGCAGAAACCTCCTCCGAGACGGCCTACCCAGACCCGACCGACCGCGACGTGTTCTATGAGCAGACCTTTGGCCTGTTCACCGTGGCTCTGGCCGTCATGGCGCTGACCACCGCTTTGGTCGTCACAGGCCGACCATTGTCCATTATGGCCATGACTTCCTCGGGCGTGATGATCGCCATGATGTCCCTGCACTACATGGCGGGAGAGGCCGTTGATTACGGCTATAACGAACCGGTCGTGCTTGGTGTTGTTCTCACCTTGATCGCTACCATGGGCGTTTCCGGCTTCCTTCACATGAACGATGAAGAAGCCGAAGAAGCACCTGCTGCGGAGGCCTGAAGATGGACCAACTCAAGAAAATTTGCAATGTCAAAATCTGGTTGATCATTCTCGCCGTCATTCACACCGTGGTCGGCGTGTTTGCGCAACTCGACCCCGATGTCGACGCACAGTTGGAGATAAGCGGGGTCTTCCTCGTCATCTCTGCCTACATCCTCTACGCTGCTTTTGCCACTTCCGGCCAAGAGCAGGCCAGGTGGGCCACCGTGTTGTGCGGACCAATATGGGTCTGGTTCATCGTTTGTGGAGCGCTTGAGTTGGAAGGCATTGGCAACAACAGCTGGTCGTTGTCCACAGAGTTGATTCCTCCTCTCGTTGTTTGGGGGATGACGGCGCTCAGTGGTATCCTTCACTGGAACATGGACGAAGCCGCACCTGCGGCCGAAGCCTGAATTGGAATCGATTTGGTTCAAGCGGCTTTGACGCCTTGAGGCCAAAGCACGAGAATGAGCGTCTTGCCACGCGTCTTTGGCGTGTGCGTTGATTCAGGGTCCATCCAGACGATGGAGCCGGTTGGATAGGAGCCGTCTTCGTCCCAGACTTCGCCTTCGAGGACGACGTAGCATTCGCCACCAGGATGACTGTGAGGCATGAACGCATCCACTTCAACTTCGGACTGGGCTTCGTAAAGGACGAGCGAAGTTTTCTCCTCACGCTTGAGCTTGCCCAGGCGGACACCGGTGCCGAAATCCTTCCAGGAGATGTTCTCCTCAAGCCAGGCTTCGTCGATGTTGAAACTCAGCCAGTCCGCCATGTCGTGCGTGAAGACCATGCCTTGGCCAAACGTCGGTCAAACATCATCCCTTCGGTCACACGGTTCCATTCAAGAAAACCAAGAATGCCGCCCGAAATGGTTGCGCGGCACCGGCTCACCGGTCGTGGCGACATGAGCGAACCCTGCGGTGACGCTGCGAAGGTAGCGCCGCATTTTGGGGACAATCCAAAGCCTGTAAGGCAGGAAGGAGAGAAGTTTAGGCCAGTTGGCCAGCAGGTAAGGGTGAACGGTGATCGTCAACGAAGAGCCCGTTTCCGTGGCTTGAATCGTCCACACGACGTAGGACTGCGGCCCGTTTTCCTCCCCGATGAGCAGGGTGTAGCCTTTGCCCGGATTCCACGTCTGAAACGCTCGGACATAGGTGCGGCCGTTGAGGTAGACCAGACGGTCCCGATGCGTTTCACCGTCCCAC
>DUIU01000010.1:2084-2943 GCA_013330155.1 Candidatus Poseidonia sp.
CGAGGGCTTCGTTGGTCTCACAAAACGGATGGGCGTCGTTGAGGTTGCCCGGGGCGCTGACCAGCGCCCACAACGCGTCGGTGGAGCAATCAAACGCCTGCATGACGCTGATGGGCGGGGAGGTTGCGTTCGGTCCCATGACAGTTCACCTGCTTGGTCTAACCCCTGCTCTCATACAAGTGGTTGGTTTTCCTCTTGGCGCTTGATGCGGTCCTTGCGCAGCACATAGGCCCACAGCACCACCAGCACGCCAACGTTGGTGAAGAGGACGATGGGCGTCGACCAGCGGGTGCCGTCGATATGGAAATCGGAAAGCGGGAAAAAGACGGGCGTGGGGAAGAACTGCAGCGTGTGGGAAGGGATGTCGAGCAGGATGTTCATGTACCAGGGAATCCACAACAGAAAGGCCATCTTGAGCGGTTTTGAACGGTGCTGCTCAGCAAATTGGGACTCAAAACGGGAGCCCTTGAAACGGGTGAACAACCACCAGGTCAGCAGGACAGCCAAGGTCACGACCACGGCGCTGTGGGTGTACTGGTACATCTCCCAAGCGATGGCGGGGAAGTCCGAAGTTACGGTGGTGTCGTCCACGGTCGGGCGTTCAATGCCGTTGGCGAGGGAGTACACCAGCGAAGGGACAAAGGCGAGCAGGTCGGGCAGGACAGCCATCGGTCCAGCGACCTTCCAGTTGACGTGCTTGCGGGTGACGAGCACGCCCCAGAACCAGTGGGAGACGACGTCCATGGTGCAACCACAAACATCCGCTTCTTCAACCCGACGACCCAGCAATGTATTTTTTAGGTGGTAATCCAACCCCCTATCATGGAAAAGCGCCGTCGAGACCTCCCGGTGACCCTCT
>DUIU01000034.1 GCA_013330155.1 Candidatus Poseidonia sp.
AGGAATAGCCCCCCACAACGGCCTCTTCGGCCGTCGTTTCATCGTCTCTCGGATCCCCTTGTCCTCCGCCCGACATGACCATGCATTCACCTCAAGCGTTGGAGCGCTTGTCGAGGTGTGCTTGGCCTTCGGGTGTAAGGATTGCGAATCGGTTTTTATCGTCCTTACCGCTTGGGACGACCAGGAAGTTTCGCTCTTTCAATCGGTTCAGGTAGAGCGAAAGGTTGCCGGGTGGTTCGATGCCGGAGTCAGTGAACAACTCGTTCACCACGCGGGGTGGGCTGTCTTCAATACCCTCGACATTTCGAAGGTAATGGATGGCTCCAAGAACTTGGTCGGGTTTCCGCGACAGTGCGCAGTTTTCCAGCAGGGCTCGAAAAGCAGAGCCACGCTCAGGTAATCCAGCATCACGTGCAGCAACTACCGCCGCTTCCATCGCCGCTTCTCGAGCCTCTCGAATGCGCTCGAGCAGCACCGTCCAGGTGTGCTCTGCCTTTGTGTGCATCATTTGTTCGTCAATTTGAATAGCCGCGCCCCCCAAGTCAATCTCGACATCGCCAGCCTGTATCGTGAGTTTCAATCTCCACGCCCTCAATTTCCTTGGGACTCTGTTCATTCATAACCTTATGTTGAGAAAAAAAATACATTTTTACGCAAAATTCGCGGTTCATGGAAGCGAAACCAACTTAACAGGGCGGGAAACACAACGGAACGAGGCCTTCCCATGTTCCGCCGTCACCTACTCGGTTTTCTCTTTGTGATGTTGTTCGTAGCCCCTGCGTGGTCCGTCATGTTCGCTCAAGCACAGGGCGGGACCATTTCGACGTTTTCAACTGGAAGTGCGGAAGAAACGGTCACCCTCTCATCGGGCCAAAACTCGGCCGTCGGCTTTGAACTTGAACGAAACACGACCGTCACCTCGGCTTCGTTTTTCATCAAACCCACCGTCTCGGGCACCTCGCCAGGCAGCCTTGAACTGGATGTCAACCAAGACGGCTTCCCCGAATGGGCCTTCAACGACACTGGTTACGGGGACTTTGGACACCAAACCCTGTTTAGCTTGGGCAATACAACTGAAACGTTGACCATTGACCCGAACCAAGGGGCCGTTTCCAACCCGGATTCCCCTCCCTTCTACATCCCAACCGGGGCTTCGATTTCCAGCACCGCCCTCGATGTTGGATTTTCACCGGTATTGAGCGGTGGTTATTTCCAAACCGGGTACATTCACGCCGTTGACAAAGGTGACTTGAACAACGACAACAACACCGACTTTGCCCTTCTCTCACGGACAGCGAGCATTAATTCAACCGGCCCAACTGGGCCCACCACCGTTCAGGCTACGGCCTTCCGAACCGTTGCATACTCAAACAACACGGGCATCACGATGTCATCATGGCAAACCACCTGCACCAACGCTACCCGAATTATGATGGCCGATGTCAACGGGGACAATCATGATGATGTGGTTGGCTACGCTCCCGCAGATGACCAGCTCTGCATCCACTTCACGAACACCACCAGTGGTGGGTTTGAACCACAAGTGAATGTAACGCATGCATCGAACATCATTGATTTGGCCTTCGGTGATTTTACCGGCAATGGCCAAGACGAGATGGTATCCATTCGGTCCGGCGGTAAAGTCTTCGTTGACCAATTCAGCAATCGAACCAATGCTTTCTCGAACCGAGACAGCAATACAATTACCGCTTCAGGTTCACAAAATGCCGTCACGCTAACGCACATGCTGTTCGCATATTTTGACGGTCCTCAGAACAATCCAAGCCTCATCGCCGCCCAATCTGATGGAACCGCCAATCAAGTATTTTGGTCACCGACGTCCGGCAGTATTGCAATCAGCACAGCTACCATCGGTGGCGTTTTCCCGGCCTCGGTGGTTGGAGATTTTGATGGAGATCAAGACCTTGACATTGTGGCGCCTCGCGCCTCTGGACACCGCTCAATTGAGAACAATCAGGCTTTCGGGTGGGATGGCGACAACCACAATGGCATCCTCGAGCTGACCAACGCTACCATTTTCGACTATGATTTGGACCAGGCGGCTCATTTGCTGGTCATGAATCTGGGAAATCCAGACGGCAATCCTGCTACGTTTACCGGAAATGTCACCACCTACGGATTCACCAGTTGGGGCAATTCCCAAAACCGTGTTCAAAGTCAAGCTGATGAGATCCTTGAACCTTGGACAGCTCCACGTGCCGTTCACTTTGGGGACATGGATGGCGATGGTTCCATTGAGCAACTTGTGTTGGTTGGTGAAGGCTCTCAAAACGGAGTGTTCATCTCGGCTTATCACAAGGTTGGCTATGACATTGACCAAGACGGAGTGGTTGACGTTGAAGGGAAAGGCTATGCCGGGAATGGCAGCAATGGATTATCCATGTTGATGATTGAAGACACCACCGGGGAACTCACAACAACCCTCAACTTCCTCAGCCCGGGGCTCCCCTATGCCTCGGACGGGTACGGCATTCAGATGTCTCCAGTGAATCTCTCCATGCATTCCATAACCGAGGGGACCTTTACCCTGAGTGGGCTTGATGTCCACTATACGGCCGACTTTTTGGTCAACGCCAATCCAAGCGTATCAGGCAACTTGAGCAACGTGCTGAATCAGCAGATGACAGCAGGGTCGGGTCAGTTTGTGGTGCCCTTCCACTTTAATTCAACCAACAACGGCAGTTTTGTTGTGTATAACCCCAGCGTAGCCTACGTTGACGGGGCCCCAAACATCGCTCTGCCTCCCACGCCCATTCCTGGCTTTGTTGATGTCGAGCCGGATCGTGTCGTCATTGAGTGGCAACCCATCACCGACTTTGGTGATGACTTGCTGGAATTCATTGTCTACCGGTCTGCTTCGGGACAGTCCATTGACTTGCAAAACCCCTACACATCCACGGTGGCAAACTCCACCATCGACGTCGCCGTTCAACCGGGGCAATCCTGGACGTATTGGGTTCAGAGCACTCATCGGTTTGGTGTTGCGAGCAACCTCTCATTGCCGCTCACGACAACGGTTCCCTACCCCATTCCGAAATCCTTTATCCCGAATTTGACGGCTTCGGATGTCCCCGAGGATGAGGGCGGAGCGTTGAACATCTCATGGAGTCTCGGAGATGCATCCATTGTTGAACATCGTATTTTCGTTCTGCCCAGTGACTTTTCTGAAGTGTCTGGACAGACCACCAACCTGACAGCCGATGCCTCAGCCACCTCACTGGTCGTTCATGAAGACAGCAACGGGAATCCGCTTGTTGACGGTGCTGGCTACTACGTTGCCGCCATCGGCATGGATGTCTACGGAAACGCTTCGACCAACGTCACGGCCATCGGACCAGTCTATTCACGAAACGATTCGGCCTTGAGCACCGTGATCGATGTGAGTTACACCGATTTCACAGGTGGAGAACTGGACGGTATGGTCTTGCTCGCTCGAACGAAGGGGTTGGATGTTTCGGCTCACCTTCACCAAAACGGGACGGGCATCGCCAATGCCGCGATGACGCTGACCATTTCGGGAACGGACGAAGCCTACGATGTTGAGATGACCACCAACGCGACCGGCCACGCCACCCTTTCGGTTGATTCACTCTCAAGCCTAGGCCCCATCGATGCTGTGGGTGAAATGAACCTCACGCTCGCCTATGCAGGCAGCGATGGGGACGAGATGAATCAGCCATTGGAAGGAATCTCCACCACATCAGCGGCCTTTGGTACGGTCCTGGTCATGCTCACTGCTGACGAACCCATTCCAGTTCAAACGGATGGCTTCTTTGAGACCATCATCGCCGTTGATGCCGAAGACAGCGTTCAGAGCATGTACTTGGCCAACATGGGTGTGGCCTGGCAAGCCACCGATTCAAGCGGCGAAGAGTTGAGCAATGGAACCGCTGAGGTGCGCGGCAACGAGCTCTCCGTTTTGGGGACAGCCGCCTACGATGGTCGATTGACCCTCACATTACCCCATGAGCCCCCCACCTTCTACATTCCAGGTTTCTCCGCTTCGTACGCCTTGCAATCCGCTCCATCGGTCAACGATACGACCAATGATACCAACGACACGAACCAAACCACGGAACCGACGTTCCCCGATGTAACTCTCCCCGCCACCGTTGATTGCGGAACGGCAACCTATGAATGGGACAGCAATGCCACGGATGTTCTCATCACCTGCACGGTCACCAACCCGAATCCCTTCGATGTGATGGTTGGCTTCGCATGGAAGGTCGTCCCGGGGACGCCGCCCGCCATCGAACTGGTCCACAACGAGGCGGATGGCGATACACCATCCCTTACGGCTGAGGCCAACGGTACCGTTGAACTCACGTTCTCCTTGGTCCGAAACGGCCCGACCGAGGGCATGTTCCCCGGCCTTCAAGGCGAGGGTTACGTCGTCTACCTTACCTGTCTTGATTTCGGAGACAACGCCTGCGATTCGATGACCGAGGACACGGCTTCCACCGAGGGGGAACTCCAGTGGACGCTTGGTGAAATACCCGTTCAAACGGTTGACGACACGCTCATTGAGGACGATGCCTCAAACGCCATGACGCCAGTGCTTGTGGGCATCGGGGTCGTGATCGCTATCATCGCCGCCATTGTTGGTGTTCTCTACTTGCGAGGGCGAGATGATTTGGACTTCTTTGACGATGACGATGAGGACGAGGATTACTTTGAGCAAGCCTTGTCCGCACCCGACTCAACAAGCCGTGTCAAGGACGTTGACCTGACCGCCTCAAAATCGCTTGATGAACTCAAAGAGTCGGGTAAATCCCTTCACACCGATGCTCCAGAAGGCCTTGCCGCCTCATCGAGCCTTGGCAGTCGAGCCGATGCCTTTGAGTTCGGTGCCACGGCAGAGGATGCTGCTGTGGAAGAGGCTGGAGAAGAAGAGGCTGAAGAGGAAGAGTCCTGGGAGGAGGAAGCCGCTGCAGAAGATGATGGCATCACGGTTGACGAAAACGGCACCGAATGGTGGGAAGACGAGGAAGGAACCTGGTGGTACCGTGAGGACGGCTGGGAAGACTGGGCTGTTTGGGAAGACTGAACCACACGGGACACTTTTTACAGAACCTTGACTGGGACAATATCGGAGCGACTGCTATGGATGCAAACCTGCAATCCTATTCTTTGGTGCTTCACCAAGATGCAGACCCCCGGACGGGCGGTGTTGCCGTCTGTGGCTTTACCACCGCAGGAATGGTTGGCGTCATCTCAGCTTCGCACATCATCAAGACGCTTGGTTTGCGTCAACTTGGCACGGTTATGCACAAAGATTTCCCAGCTGTAGCGCTGATTCACGACGAGGTCCC
>DUIU01000171.1 GCA_013330155.1 Candidatus Poseidonia sp.
AGGTGGGGGAAATTCTTGGTCCCTGCATAGGTTCCCAACCGTTGAACAACGGCGGCCTGACCTTTGATTTGGGCCACCGATTGAGGGCGGTGCTTCTCAACCCAAAGTTCACTCATGCGTCTTCTGCTCGTCGGCGAGCCTCCATCAACATTCGCATGGTTCTTGGACGAAATATCAGGTCGGGTTTCGGATGTTCAAACCAAGTGGCTCAAGCCACTAAAGGGAAAAGTCCCTATAATGGGGAGTGGTGTAAGGGATGAGTCCCATGCGTAGCGTACGAATCCTTCGTCCCCGAGCCACAGCGCTTTTGCTTGTATTGATGTTCATCTTTGCTGACTTATCGCTCCCTCAAACGATGGAAGGTTGGTCCGAACTTGAAGAAGAAAACACCGTGCAGCGCACCGTTTCCTACCATTCCATCCACGCTGACACTTACATCACGGCTTCTTCTCCAACCAGCACCTACAACGGTTCCACCACCGGGGAGTTGTCCGACGGACCTGGGCAGGAATCCAGGTTATTGTTCCGGTTCCCAATGAATTACACTTCAAGCGACACGGTGCACGAAGCCAGCATTGATTTGGAATGCACGACGGATGTTTTGGGACCAACGGTATTGACGGCTTACGTCGCTTCCATGAGCCGAATGTGGAACGGTTCTTACGCTTCTTGGTCCGCCCATGAAAACAATCAACTTTGGACGCAGGCAGGCGCTGAGGGCCCAAGCGACCGCGGTGCATGGGAACCTCCTGTCACGTTGACCGGGAACGGTACGCTCACCCTAAACGTCACATCGATTGCTCAACAAGCGGCTCGGTCCAACGCACCCTACCTCTCGGTCGTGGTTGCCTCCTTTGGTGCGACCTACGATTGCGCCATGTCTGAAGCCTTGACGGCAGCGGACCGACCTGAACTGACTTTGGACACCACCAGCAATACGGCGGCAACCGCCGGGTCAATCGTTTCCACGGACCTCCCAATCGACGATGGGGCGCCTTGGATGGAAGCGTCTTTCCTGCTTCAACCGGTCACAACGCCCACCATCTCCTATGCCCAAAACAACGGTACAGACGTTGAAATCCAACTAAGCAACGACGCAGAATGGCGCTCTCAAACCGACGCAGAATGGCACTTTTCGACCCTTTGGTCAACCTTCTCCTCCACCGGTACTTCAGGCTCCTACAGCCTTCCATCGTCCCTTGCGTTGGACAACGGTACCACCATGCACATGCGAGTTCGCTCGGTTGATGCTAACGACCAGTGGGGCCCGTGGGACAGCACCAGTTTCCTCTTGCCTACGTTGGATGTTGTTGACAACGGTGACGGCACCGCTACCATGACGTTCTCTCCCACCGGTACTGGGCTTGAACAGGATTTCATCCAAGACGCCACGGTCAACGAAACGCAGAAAACGTACACCCACGGGGATGAGGAATTCCTCTGGTCAAGCATGACTTCAAACAAAGAACGATTGATCCATATTCGGACTTCGCTGAACCAACTCGGCCTCCATGACAACCTCACCGTCGTCGACGCAGAATTGAAACTGACTCGCCAATCTCACTCCGGTGACCCCATCGTCTCGGTCCACGGAATGGAAGAATCCGGATTGTGGGTAGAGGATGAAATCACTTGGAACCGGATGGCGTCCAACGGCGTTCAGTGGTCCGACGGTGGTCGGTCCAACGGAACGGCCACCGTGGCCCTTGTTGATGGAAATCAAACCAGCAACAGTTTCACCTTTGACCTCGAGCACGCCGTTCAAAATTACCTCGACGGTGGCGATGAGAACCCGCTCGATATGATGGTCGCTGTTCGTGGGAAATTCGAATCCTACACCAACAACGAAGGCATTTTGTTCCATTCATCCGAAGCAACCGTTCCAAGCAACGCCCCATCCTTTTCCATCACCTATGAATGGGGAAGCGGTTCTCCTCCATCGGCCGTAAGTCTAACCGCTCCAGTCGATGGTTTGGCCGTTTGGAATCAAACAGGCGATAACCTGTCCGGAAACACCCAACCGACTCTGAATTGGACCCAGCCATCTACGGGTGATGACATCCTCTTTGAATTGGCCACCGATGAAGACTTCCGTCTTCGGGAACTCCGTGTGGACACTCGTGTTGACAATGACTTCAGCCCATCCGATGGGACTCTTGACATGACCGGCGACCGAACGTTGGAAGTTGGAAACATGTACTTCTGGCGTATGGCTACTGTTGACGGTGATGGGCACTACGGGGCGTGGACAAGTTCCAGTTTCTTAGTCTCCTCACTTGAGAGCACTTGGTTGGGTGGCGACCGCTTTGAGTTCAGGCTGAAGCATGGAAACGGTTCACAAGACAACCAATACCCTGAATGCATGGACACGTACATCGACAGTTCGTCTTCGAATGCCAATTACGATGGCGAATCAGAAATGACCATCGATTACAACCCCTTTGGCGGGGAAATCACGGGTCTTTTGGGTTGCAATTTGGTCTCAAATCTCCTGCCCAACGGGTATGCTGTCGAGTCCGCTCATCTGTCGATGTCGCTCACCTCAACGACTTTCGGTTCCCCGACCATCGGTGTTTGGGAAAGCAATCAGAACGATTGGAATGCAGAGGATGCGACCTGGTCGAGTTACGACGGTTCCAACTCATGGGCGACAGCAGGCGCCAAGGGTGTTGAGCGCGGTTCACTGCTGGCAAGCGTCGGCGTTGGTTCTTCGTACTCCGAAGGTGATGATGTCGAGTGGAACGTCACCCTTGCCGTTCAAAACGCGATGCGTGAAGACCGACGTGTTGACTTCATCGTCGGAATGCTTGGAGCGGGCTCAGGCGGTGCTCGAACAGCTTACTTCAGTACGGCAGAGGACTCCATGGCAAGCCGTCCCGAACTCTCGTTCGTCTATGTTCCAGGTTCTGATGCTCTACCGTCCGACCCCTCCCCGGCCCTGCCGCTGAACGGTTCATGGTCCATCGGTACCGGTGTGGACTTGACGCCGATCGCCCAGCCCGAACTCGAATGGACCTTTGCGGGAAGCATGGCGCTAACGGGCTACATCGTTCAACTCGACACACAAAGTGACTTTTCTTCGGTGAACAGCTTGACATATACCTCATGGAACGATGCCGGCTTTGACGTTGCCAATAATTCGTTTTCCCTTCAGTCTGACTTGGACGAGGGGAAGACATGGTACTGGCGAGTCCGTGCCGTCTCAGCAACCAATCAGATCGGCAACTGGTCGTCGGCATATCATTTCCAATTGCCCGATTTGAACACGGTGGTCTTCAACGCAACAAAAGCCTCGGTTGAGTTGCGCCACCACGGTGCTCTTCCCCATCTCAACACGCCTCACTTGGTCGACACCTACGTCATTGAGAACGGTTCAGGCTCCGACAACACGTACGAGAATTCAACTTCTCTCAGCGTTGGTGAATTGTCTTCTGGATACCAAGCCGCTGCTCTCCTTCGCATCCCGCTCAGTGAGGTTCCACAACCGGCTGGTGCTCGCGTTACCGGTGCCGAACTCAGCTTGTTTTCAGAATACGGCTCCGTTGAAGATGAACCCGTCGCCATTCGCCCCGTCCTCCAACCATGGACCACCTCGGCCAACGGCACGACGTACGACGGCACGAACGCCTGGAATCAACCCGGTGGACGTGGCATTGGTACAGACATTGGTGGGTACGTGGATTTGGTGGACAGCGTCGCCGATGATTGGATGGACTTCGATGTCACCGAGGCCGTTCAAGGGGCTCTCGCAGCGGGTCAGAACCATGTGTCATTGATGGTTTATGCCTCAAGCCAGACCACCGACGAAATCACCTTCACCTCCACCGAAGGCAGCGCCAATGAGCGCCCGTACTTGACGTTGGTTTGGGAAGACGGAACCGTCGCAACACCAACCGTGAGCGGCGTGAATGTAGGGCCAAGCAACGCCGCCATCGTGTGGGATACTTCCTCTCACGCCCTCATGGCTGACCGCTTGCCGACGTTCAGTTGGACTTACAGCGGAACCACGACCGTCACCGGATGGCGTGTGTTCATGCAGGCTGATGCCAGCGATGACATGGCAGGATTGTACACCTACGATTCCCGTGTGGCAACCGCTGACTTTGATGTCGCCAACCGCACGTTCACTCCCTCGCAGGAATTGGATTTCGCTCAGGAAATTCGCTGGATGGTCCAACCGATGAACAACGGTATGCTGGGGCCACGAAGCGCCTCGACGGTGTTCTATCTCCCCAACGATATCGGGGAAGAAATCAACAGCACCCATGCGAATCTATCCATCCAAGAAGGCGCCATCGTGCCGTCGCTCGGCTATCCGGCCGTGATGGACGACACCTACCTCGACACCGGGAACATCTACGCGAATCGTGGTTCATCATCCAGCCTTTTCGTGGGTCGAAGTTCAGTCTCAACCAGCAATGCGAACCTACGGTCCATGTCGTTGATGAGCATGGACTTCAGCGCGCTTCCACTTCCAGGTACCTATGAAGTGATTGACGCAAGTCTAGAACTCAGTGCCTTCAATGTTTACCAATCTACGCTCATTGCCGTTGGGGAAACCACCTCGGCGTGGAGTGAATCCTCAGTGTTCGCCTATCCCGCCGGCAACAACTCAACGTGGGCTGCAAGCGGTGGTTTTTCTGGCGATGACTTTGATGTGCCGTTCAACCCTGCCCAGTGGGTCAACAGCACTGGCACGGTCGCGTTCAACGTGACGGGACTCATCCAGCACGCCTTGGCGAGGAACGCTGCTGAGCTTGACGTTGTCCTCTTCCCCGTGGAGTGGACCAACGGTGTTGACGGCCGGGTTTCCTTTGCCTCAAGTGAATCATCCACCCTTGAACTCCGACCCCGTCTCAATTTGACCTACCGAACCACCACGGCTTGGACTCCGAGTCAGCCAACCGGCCTAGCACCTCTTGACGGCGCTACCCTCTGGAACCTCTCACAGCCTCGGCCAAGCGGGATGAACAGCACCGACTTCACATGGAACCTCAGCTTTAGCAACCATACTCGAATCGTGGCTTGCGGCAGCGTTGATCCGTGGTTCCTTGCCGACAGCACGGTTTGCTGGACATCGGATGAAATCGCCGCCGGAATGCACGGCAATGACACCATTGATCTGTCCACCAACACGTACACAAAATCAGTCTTGGACAAGGGCGACTTTTGGATGCACTGGCGCGTTCGTGCGGACCAAGGCGACCGAATCGGCGAATGGTCCTCTGCCAACAGCTACCGCGTTCCCAACGACCAAGGTAGCGATGACGGAAACGGCAACAACACGCTGAATCTCTCTCGCGGCTCGATTTTCGAAACCACGGGTTTGCTACCGACCGTTCTCGATGTTGAAATCGATTCAAACGCCACCGTCAATCGGGGCAGCTCAAACACGATGGTGCTTGGACTGAACAGCCTTGGAACCGGCCAAAGCCGTCTTCTTATGGAATTTGATTTGACCAACATTCCATGGCCGTCCGCCATGACGCCGACCCAAATGATGCTCCGTATGTACCAACCAGGGGTATCGGGGACGTCCTCAACCACGATTGCTGCTTATCCATGCAGTGGGTTCACCGAATCCAGTGTGGTTTGGGCTACGGCACCTTCCTGTTCAACGACTGAGATTACACGCTCGACCCTCACCTTGACCAATCCGTTCGGCTGGATTGAATGGGATTTGACCAGCCTCGCTCAGTCCAACATCGCTAACGGCAACACCACGATGACCTTCATGCTGGCCATGGTGGGGTCAACGGGTTCATCTCACAGTTTCTATTCCTCGGAATATTCGAACCCAGCATTCCGACCGCATCTGGTTTTGGACTATGTTGACAACGTAAACGGTATTGTTCCACCTGCGCAACCGACCCTCAACAGCCCAGGGGATGGCGAGGTGCTTTACGCTGAGACCAATGGTTTGCTCACTGCCTCGACGCAGCCAGCCCTCACCTGGACCCCCGTCAGTGGGGCAACAGGCTATATCGTGACCATCGCCAACGAAACGGGAGTCTACAAGTTCCGTTCCTGGGAAGACTCTGAAATAACCAACACCACGTTCCGATTTGCCAACAACCTTTCCGAAGGACAACTCTTCTCATGGTGGGTCCAAGGTGTGAATCAATCCATTCCTGGTCCTTCCTCGTCCCGCTGGAGCTTCGCTATCGGTGCCCCCAACCAGCAATACAACAACGACTACACCTACACCTATGAATTCCAAACTGGCAATGAAGTGGCGGCCTTTGGCCACACCAATGTTCAGGATACGTCACTCTACAGTGAATATGGAAACACCAATTTTGCCGGTGAAACCACCATCAGCACCGGCACCTATTGTGGAACGCTTTGGGCCGATGAGTGTCGCATTAACATCGCGCTGAACGCCGGACAAATTCCGTTCCCACAATATCAAAACGTGCACTCTGCATCCTTGGGCCTCTATGTTGAATCGTGGGAATCGGTTCAAGGTGCTACCTCGGTGTCCTTCAGCGTCCATCCAATCATGAATGCCAACTGGGGCCAAGCCTCGGCAACATGGAACGGAACGACCGCAGGCGGATTGTGGGGCGCTCCTGGTATGCAAGCAGGCGTGGATTACGGCGATGCCGTTTCAACCACCGTGGTCAATGTTGACACCCAGGGTTGGATTTGGTTTGATGTCAGCACACTCGGTATGACCATCACCAACCAACAAGCATGGACCATCATCGCTACTCCCAACGCCGGATACGCCCATGCTTCGTTTTATTCTGGAACCGCCACCACGAACCGCCCGCAGGTGTTGTTCAACACCACGAACATCACCAGTGTGTCGATCAGTCCAACCGGTATACTGACCACGGACGCCGACACGGCTGTCAACTTCAATTCCGTTGCTTACGACCATCAATCGATGGTGCAAGCACCTCCAATGACGTGGACGGCTTCCTCTGGAAGCATTGGAAGCAATGGATTGTTCACTCCAAACGCTGCTGGTACGGTGACCATTACCTCGTGTTTCGGCTTGGTTTGTGGTCTTCAAAACATAACGGTCACAGCGGGCGCGCCCACTGAACTTGTCGTAACGCCACTAACGGCGACCATCACGACGGATGAAACCTTGGAGATCACCGCTCACATGGTTGACCAACATGGAAACATGGTGGCAAGTGAACCCATTCTCTTCACACCGACCAACGGAAGCATGCTTGGCTCCACCTTCCAGCCCTTTGCTGCGGGCTCCCATACGGTGCGCGTCGCTCACAATGTTCCTTCGGGTGAATTCGTTGATGTGGCGGTCACTGTTTTGCCCGGCTCGCCTGCTTACTTCGAGTTGGGCGGCTGTCAGGGAACCGTTCCTGCGGGAGTCTGGTGTGCTATTGCGCTCGACCTCTACGACCAATTTGGAAACGAACTCAACATTTCCAATGCTGGAAATTTGACCTGGACGATGACGAACGGAAATTATTCTGAAGCCAATCAAGAGTATTTCCCCGACCACGTCGGTGTTTGGTGGCTGAATGTGACATCGGTCTCCGGTGCATCTGCCGAGTTGCAAATCACGGTTGGTCACGGGGCCATTGATTTCCTTGAATTGAACGCCTCTTCAACTTCCATTACGGCCGACGACCGCGTGTACATCAACACCACGCGGGTTGACGTCCGTGGAAATCGCCTTACGGTCGTTTTGCCAGCTGACAACTGGACCAAAACATCTGATGGACAGTTGACGCCCGGCGCCCCTGCCATTTGGGACCCGGTGAAAACGGGTTCAAAGATTCTCGAAGCACGGTATGAGACCACATTGACACAGATTACCATCACCGTGGTCAAGGGAGAAATTCAGACCTTGCGTCTTGAGGTTGATGATGTGATCTCGACCTGGGCACACTTTGACTTAACGGCCGACGAGACGCTGGACGCAGATGTCTTTGCCATCGACGCCAAAGGAAACCAATGGGCCATCGTCGTGAATTGGACCCTCGACCATCCAACCATGGGTGATTCCTCAAGTTTCCTTGAGGTGCTCACTGGTGATTCAACGACCTTTACACCGTACTTCGCTAGCGACGACCCCTACACGCTTACGGCAACCGCCGACAATGGTACGACTGTTCATGCCGTCAGCATCAACATAACCGTCGACCATGGATTCCTCCATACGGTGAGTATCCAGGGTACGGCCAATGACCCAGCCCGAACCACGGGGGCCGTCTTTGAATTGACATCTGATTTCGCCGTTGATTTCCTTTCTGACCTCTACGACGCCGATAGCAACCGCATCGCTTCGGATGAACTCACATGGGTCGAAGTGAACGTGGACACCGGCGATGTGAACGACATCACCACTCAATTGTTGCTGGATGACATGCGATGGGAAGCCTCAGCCGTCGGTGAATGGCGCATCGAGGCATACTCCATCAGCGGAACCGGTTTCAACATCTCGGACAGCATCACCATCACTGTTCTCCACGGTGAGGCGGTCACGGTCGAGGCTGATGTTTCACTGGCCACGCCGACCGCAGGAGACCGAGTTGACATCCAGGTCACTGGAACCGACGCAGACGGTAATCAGTTCCCGCAGGACGTTGAATGGACTGAAAACGGATCGGCTGTGCCAACGCTAAGCGTCATCACGACCTCCGAAGGAACGTACACTTACGACGCTGAAGTTGCAGGTGTTCACACCTTGCAATATACTGTTGGAGGAGCTGTTTCCACCACCGAAATCACGGTCTCTGCTCAAAGCATCGTTGCTCGCCTTGAAGTGAACCTGACGACCGATTCGCTCGAACAACTCGAGAGTCTTGATGTCAGTATTCGTGCCTTTGACGCCTTTGACAACCAGATTCCAGTGCCCGGAAGCATTCAGGTTGATGCAACAGGACGTGCCACAGCCATGATGACCTCCTCTGACCTTTGGACCATCACCACCCTCGACGACGGACCACAAACGATCACCGTCAGTGTCGGAGCAGTTCGTGTTAACGAAGAGATCACTGTGGTTGGTACGCTTGCTGGCTTCTTTGAAGCCGGTGGTACGTTGTATTACGTTGGTGCTGGACTGCTCGGCGTGGTCGGCGTGGTCCTTCTGGTTCTGCTTGTTATGTTTATGCGCGGAGGTCGCGATGAAGACTGGGATGATGATGACGATTACGACGATGATGACGACGAACGGCCATCAGGACCAACTGGTCCAGCTCCAGGTCCCACCGGTCCCGCTCCGGGTCCAACCGGCCCCGCCCCCGGCCCAACCGGTCCCGCTCCGGGTCCAACCGGCCCCGCCCCCGGACCATCCGGACCCCCAGCCGATGAGGCTCCCGCTGAAGAACCCGAAGAAGAAGCGATTGAAAGCAACGTGGACGAAGACGGAACCGAATGGTGGGAAGACGAAGACGGAACCTGGTGGTACCGTATGGCCGGTGAAGAAGAATGGCAAGAGTACAATGAATGAGGGCGTGATGCAGTGAAGTTCCCAAAGGCCTGCATCGTCCTTGTGGGACTTTTCTTGTTGGGTTCATGGTCGGCAACCGTGCCTTCTATCCTTGAACACGACAGCAGCGTTCTACGTTCAGGCACGCCCGACCGGGTGGTCATTGATAACCCGCCAGTGGCCATTTCTGCAGATGAAGTGGTCTCGTTCGAAGCCATCATTTACGATCCGGTGAACAACATCCTGACCGGTGATATCGCTTGGTCTGTCAGTAACGGAACCATCACGGATGACGGTTTGTTCTATCCCTGGTCCGCAGGTTTGGTCGAGGTCGTTGCCGAACACAACGGTTTGCTGGCGAAGTACAACATCTCGGTTGAACCCGGTGTACCAACTTCCATTGAGATCACCAGGTTGTCGGTTGGCGTTCTTGAGTCAACCTCCCTCACCGCCGATGTGCTTGACGGTAGGGGCAACCGTATGGCTGGGCCCTCAACCTTGGTTTGGGACATCAACGGTGTCTATGCGGGTCATGGCCAACCATCGTGGACTGCAGAAGAACTCGGTGAAGTTCAGGCTCGAGTCCGCTACAATCAACTTGAGGCTCGTGCGACCATCGACGTTACCGCTGGAGCTCCCTATGCCTTTGTGTTCGATGAGCCTTTGATGGTCAGAGCAGGTACGCTGCAAACGATACGGCCCCACC
>DUIU01000192.1:0-1350 GCA_013330155.1 Candidatus Poseidonia sp.
TGCGTATATGCCCACAAGGGTACCGTTGTGCTCGCATACGAATACAACCGGACCCCTTGTATTCAGACACACTCTTCAATTGAGCTCCCAAAATTGGTTCTTCTCCTGACGTTCCTCTTGCAGGTCGTGGTCGTAGACCAGATACGTTGTGTCGTCCGTTTCAAAGCGGGTGAGATTTCCAGCCTTATGTTGAGCGACGATTTTGCTTGTCGTGACTTTTTTCGTGAAGTTGTTTCGGTGGTCTGGAATCATGCCCTTGAGCCGTTGGTCTCCGAATTCTGCCTCCTTCACCCAACGCTTCGGGGTGTGCGCTCGTTGGCTTGGCTCCCTGCTTCGGCGAGGTCGGCTTCAAGATCTGCGAATTCATCCATCTCCTCACCATGTGTCATCCGGATTGAAGGGTTTTCCTTTGTGGAGAATCTTCTTCTTGAGTTCGGGAGCAAGGGTAAACATCCGTTTCAATGTCTTTGTTGATAGCGAAACCACCTTGACATCATCCACCAACAAAACATACCATTCCCCACCGGTTGAGGAGTCGAAATACCGTAAAATAGTACTTTCATTCACGTCAAATGTCCTCGATTCAGTGATGAATGTTGGCAAGAACCACCACTTTTGCAGCGTGAGGGAGGTTCTACCGTGTTCTCTGAACAACACAGTACGGTGCGAATTCACCATGTACAACAACGAGACAACAAAGACGAGCAAGGTTCCAATGAACAACCGGTCAGTTTTTGCTGTCGCTATCATCACGGGACCGAAAACGAGGAAGGGACCGAGAATGAGATTTGCAACGAAGACAAGGGACGGCAGTGCAGGAAAGGAGATGGAACTCCATCCATCTCTGACCGACGCATCTGCACCCATAATCGGTTGACTTCATCCCGTATGCAATAACCGTTTTTCCGGCAGGAGCATGTTGGGCGTTCAAGGGGTGATTTCCTCGAGGATCTTCTCAATGGTGAAGGATTGTCCTTGATGGCCCCAATCCACTCGACCGGGTTGTTCAATTCGGAAGTATTTGGTTGAAAATGTTCGTCCAAGTTCGGGATGTTCTTCGCTGAGCCAGACTTTGATTCGGGTGCTGTAGGTTCCGTGTGAGCCAATGGCTGCGACCCCGCAAATGCCGTCAACAAGCACGGGATGAGGAGGGGAAGGCACGACTGGTTCAGCGTCAAAGGGGTGAGCATCGGACTCAAGGGAGAGGTTTTGCTCGGTGCCAGGTTCGGTTCTTTGGTCGGTTGTCATGGCCAGCAAAGCCATTGACTGAATATAAAGAATCAAATATCTTCCTTAGAAAATCGCTCGTCTGTAGCGGAAAGACCGGCCGCTTCTGCACGAGCAGCGATG
>DUIU01000192.1:1637-2601 GCA_013330155.1 Candidatus Poseidonia sp.
CCGGCCGCTTCTGCACGAGCCGCGATGCGCCTGAGGCTTCGCATGGCATCGTCAATGTCCTCAACCTGTTCCGCAAAGCGTGTTGGGGGCCATCCGCAATCAATGACGCCGGCTTCCACGGCACTTTCCTCAATCCAGGCTCCACAAGCTGAACCGTAGCACTTGGCTTTGAAGCGTTCAACATCGATCCAAAAGGTCGTTCGGTGACAGACGGGACACGTCCTGCACTCATACTCAGAGAGAACCGTAACCGCATCATCTCCGACCACATCGACATCCCAAGCTGCCACGCTGGCCCGCTGCAAGGGCACCTGGTGGGATTTCTTGAGGAAGGAACGCAAGACGTTGAGCGCCGTCTCTTGGGAACTAAAACAGCCCATGCCAACGACCGTTCCATCCTCTTCGACGGCACTTGGAACGTACACGCGTCCGGTCATGACCATGATTTGTGCTGGACGAGTCGGCGTTTAAGCCTCGCTCATGCTCGGTTCCACAGGACCTCGATTACCGGCAATCCTCCTGGATGGGGCAAGGGAGCCTCAGGTTTTTCGATGCGAATGGACAGCGAGGCTACGGTTGGGTTCACCGAGAGCCGGTCAATGACTCGCTGCGCCATGTCTTCCATCAAGCGGATGGGTTTGGATGCGTTGAGCATCACTTCATCAATGGCGATTTGGATGTCGGCGTAGTTCAAGGTTGATTCCAAATCTTCAATGCGTTCTCCATCGGAGAGCGTGGCCCAAACGGTGAACACAAAGGGCTGTGGAGATTGATGTTCTTCGTCATACCAACCGTGAACAGCGTTCACTTCGTACGCCTCAAGTCCCACACTCCACTCCATGAAAGCACCTCACTGCTCTTCGTCGCGCTCGTGGACCCAAATCAGGTGGTAGCCAAATTGTGTTTTGACGGGTGGAGAAACGGTGGCCACGGGGGTATCCCAAACCGCGTCCTCAAACGCTTT
>DUIU01000174.1:0-167 GCA_013330155.1 Candidatus Poseidonia sp.
ATCGGGGGAAACCTTAGATGAACCTCCAAGAAACAAGGACTCATGGAAGCCCTTTCCAAAGTTGGTATTGATTCAAAGCGAACCACGGCAGCAAGTGTAGCGATTGTCGGGGTCGTCGTTTACTTGGCCCTTGTTCACCTCAAGCCCATTCTGATGCCCTTGGCCAT
>DUIU01000174.1:572-3525 GCA_013330155.1 Candidatus Poseidonia sp.
ACCTTCATCATCACGATGTACTTCATTTCGATCTTCCTTTACGAACAACTCTCCCTTTTTGTTGAAGAAGTCCCTGCCATCACGGCGCAACTCGAAGAAAAGCGAGCAACGTATGCAGAGTCCGACCTGTACGGTTTGGAAATTATTTTTTCAGATTCCACTTGGGTGGATGTTTTGGCCTCGCCCAGCAACATCGAAGTCTTCGCTCTGGCGATTTTGGGATCGCTTGGTGCCTTTGTTGGCAGCATGATCACGGTCCTGATTTTCCTCCTGTTCATCATTCTCGAAGAGCACACCATCGCCAAGCGATTCAATGCAGCTTTCCCTCATTCTACCGGGCGTGCTCGAAAAATCGTTGACGATTCGATGGAATCCATCAGCGCCTATGTGGTCTCCAAGGTCACCTGCAGCGGTGGACAAGCCGTGGTCATGACCCTCATCATCTCCCCCATCGGTTTTGACATTCCTGGTTGGTTCTTGTTTGGCGTGCTGTGCTTTTTGCTTGACTTCATTCCCATCCTTGGGGCCCTTTTTGCCACCATCCCACCCGTTCTCATCGGTTTCATCATGCTTGAACCAATGACGGCCCTCCTCATGCTTGCCCTTCTCATCGGAAATCAACAGATGTTCGGTTCGCTGGTTGAACCCAACCTTTCAGGGGCAAAGATTGGCATCTCACCCCTTGTTTTGCTCCTGACGGTTATGCTGTTCTCCCAAGTTTGGGGAATTGCCGGAGCCATCATTGGGGCTCCGATGATCATCATGGCGCGCCTTATCCTTGAGGAAAATGAGCGTACTCGTCCTGTGGCCGTGATGATGGCTAACGATGTTGAGGAAGAATAAGCGGCGAAGCAGCCTCAGCCGGTGGCGCCTCACATCTTGTGGATGGCATGCCCAAGCGTGTCCAAAACTCCCTCATGGGTCATTTCCGTCATCGTTGGGTGAGCGTGGATGGTGTGGGCGATGTCTTCGAGCACTGCGCCCATCTCAAGGGCCAAGGTCCATTCACCAACGAGTTCACTGATGTGGGTCCCAACGCCTTGGATTCCGAGGATGCGATGGTCGTCTTCACGGGCGACCACACGAACGAATCCGCCGGTTTTCTCCGCTTCTTGCGTCAAGGAGCGACCGTTGGCGGCGAGCGGGAACTTTCCGATGATGACCGGATGACCGGCTTCTTTGGCTTGCTCAGGTGAGAGACCGACCGAAACGATCTCCGGTTCGGTAAAGACGATGGCAGGGACGGCGACTGGATCGTACGCTCGCTTGTGACCGGCGATGAGTTCAGCGACCATTTCGCCTTGGAAGGAAGCTACGTGGGCGAGCATCTCGCCAAGGTCACACAAATCGCCGATGGCGTAAACGCCCTTCATGTTGGTTTCACAGCGCTCGTTCACCTTGACATAGCCTCGCTCATTCACGGCCACGCCGGTTGCTTCGAGTCCGGTTGATGCAGGTTTGCGACCGACGGTGACGAGGACTTTGTCGGCGATGACCTTCTGCATCTTTTTCTCATCTTTCTCATTCTTGTCGATGAAGTTGAGTTGGACTTTGCCTCCTTTGGCGTCTTCAGCTCCCTTTGCAAACACGCCGGTGTGGACCTTGATCTTGTTTTTCTTGAGGAACAATTCCAGTGGGCGGCGCAATTCTTTGTCAAACAATGGAAGCACGGAATCCATGGCCTCGACCACGGTTACCTCTGAACCAAGCATGCGGAAAGTGATGCCCAATTCGAGACCGATGTAGCCGCCACCGACCACAACGACGTGTTCTGGCAGGGTTTCGAGGGACAGAGCCTCGCGTGAGGAGAGGACATGCTCGCTGTAGGGCATGAACGGCAATTCAATGGGCACAGAGCCTTGTGCCATGATGACGTGTTCTGCCTCAATCAGCGTGGCGTCTTTTCCTTCCCCGATTTTCACGGTCTTGGCGTCTTGAAACACGGCCCATCCGCTAACCAGTTCGGCACCTGCATTCTTGAGGAGGGCTTCAACGCCTTTGTTGAGGCGGTCAACAATGCCTTCTTTCCAGCCGACAAGGTTTCCCATGTCCAATTCGGCTGGACCTGGGATGGAGATGCCCATGTGGCCGTCTTTCTTGGCGTGCTTGGCGAGGTTGTGGAATGTATGAGCGGCATGAATCAGTGCTTTGCTGGGAATGCAACCTCGAATAAGGCAGGTGCCACCGGCTCGTTCACCTTCAACGATGATGGTTTTGAGGCCGAGTTGAGCAGAACGAATGGCAGCGACATAGCCTCCTGGGCCTGCGCCGACGACAAGGACTTGGCATTGTTTGGTCTTCATCAATAACACCTCACATGAAAATGGTGGCTGGGTGTTCGAGATAGGATTTCAGCAACTGGACCAAACTGGCTCCGTCGTGGCCGTCCACCACACGGTGGTCCCATGACGAAGAGAGGTTCATGATTCGGCGAACCACGACGTGTCCGTTGTGAACCACGGCTCGGTCTTTGGCGTTGTGAACGCCAAGAATACCGACTTCAGGTTTGTTGATGATGGGTGTGGCTCCAAGTCCACCAAGCCGGCCAAGGCTTGTGATGGTGAAGGTTGAGCCGGTCAAGTCATCGACCCCAGCCTTCCCGTCTCGGGTAGCTTGGGTGACACGTCCCATCTCGGCAGCGGACTGCCAAACATCCATCGCTTCAACATGCTTGACCACAGGGACATAGAGTCCACGGTCGGTTTGTGTGGCGATGCCGAGGTTGATGGCTTCATGCCGTGTGACAACCCCTGCTTCATCATCGTAGACGGCATTGCACTCAGGGCGTTGAGCGAGGGCCTTGACCAGGGCTTGCATGATGAAAGGCAAGTAGGTGAGTTTCGGGGCGCCTTCCGGGCGAGTCGCATTGAGGTGTTGGCGGAGGGCTTCCAGTTCCGTAACGTCCACTTCTTCAAAGTACGAAAAGTGGGGGATGGTGCTGTAGGACGACATC
>DUIU01000127.1 GCA_013330155.1 Candidatus Poseidonia sp.
AGCGCTCCACTCGTTGAAGTTCACTTTGGACAGGTCAAACTCAACATCGGATTGTACACATGTGCTTTGGTTGGCATAGCAAAGAACTCGCCCTTCTTCATTGACGATCTCATGCTCCCAATCATAGGGGTCAATCCCCGTCAAAGAAAGATCGAGTGAACTGGTTTCTTCAAGGGTTTTGGTGAGCACAATCGTTGAGCTGCCGTCCACCGTTGTCACCCAATTGGGGAGAATAATTTCAACCGTCAATTCGGCCGGTGGCAACCCGTCAAGCGGAATGTCGTTGAGGAACGAACCGCCGATCAGCGCTTCCAACGAAAAGCCAGAATTCATCAATCGTTCCAAATCACTGCTTTGGATGTTCTCGAGGAAGCCGTTGATGGTTGAATTTTCATCGTTTTGTTCCATGATGATATCGATGAAACGCATGGAAAAGGGTTGGCTTGTGGTTTGAAGGTAGATGGGTTTCGACCCGTCCATGGCGTTTGGTCCTTGGAGGCAATAATGGAGCACCTGCCCTGCTGCCACCGGTTCGGTGCAGCCGCTGGAATGGCTGTAATTGAGCCCTCCTTCCTCATCAAAAATGCCCGTACCGTCGCTCACGGAAACCCATTGCATATCGCTCATGGAGATGTCGCCAACGCCAGCCATGGTGCTGCCCAAACCCTCCACGATGTCGCCAACTGGGAACTGGTCGGTGAACTGCGTGAGGTCAACGATGTCGTTGTGATAGGCGAGCCGAATCCCATCGGAGGTGATGACGGGAATGGAGGCTGAACCCGCAACATCAAACATGTTGATGCCCCAATTGTTCAAGGTTTCAGCGTCGAGGTAGTACAAACCGGCGGCAAAGTCAATCGTGGCCGCATTTTCGTCGGAAAGGTCGACCACGAGGTTCAGATCAAGGGCTTTTGAGCCCTCTTCAATGTCAACGGTCGGTGATTGCGGTGAGTTGCGGTGGCCCATTCGAAGGTCAACGGTTTGGACCAGATCGGTGGCAGTTTCTCCCGCTTGCAGATGGTCCATGGACCACGTTGAAGCATTGAAGTTCGGAGTGCCGGCTCGAAGGAGCAAGGTTCCGTTTCCGTCCACGCCAAGGACGGTGGAATAGGAGGAGGGATTGATGACAAAATCGGCCTTGTGGCCCGGCTTGGTCGTCAGGTCGAAGCTGGTGTTTACCTCAGCCCCCATCGTGAGAAGGCCGCGGTAGGTTCGTTCAAGGTCGAGGTTCTCAGAACCCACGAGGTTGAAGTTGCTGGCCAACAAATCCACCGAGGCCGTGGCTTGGAAACAGAGCGGGGGTTCGAAGACGTTGTTCTCAGAAGCACCCTCTGCCTGTGCGTCCGAGGCAGAGTCCGTTGAACAGGTCGTTGTTTGACCGCCGCTGGTGAAGCTTGTAACGTACTCCGTTGAGATACTTGTAACCGTTCCAAAGCCTGATTCCAATGCATCTTGGATGGCGTCATGAACTTCCGTTTTGAGTTTCTGACCCACGGTAGGAGAACCTGAACCACCCGTGCTTTGGTCAAACGTGTGGCGAATCAGGTCTGCAGGAGCCCCATCGTTGGGATCAAGGCCGTCCGTTTGCTCAAGGGTGTCGCCAACGGTGGTGCCAGAACCAAGCCCGAGGGTGTCGCGTTCAAACTCACGAACCGCCCATGTCAATTCAAGTTCAATCGATGAGGTTGAGACGAGGTCAAACACGTACGACCCTTCAACCCAATCCTGGCGATGAGGGGTCATGTCGTCGTTGTGGTCGTAGGTGTCGCATGTTCCCGAACTGATCAGTGAGGAGCACGATTGCATGCCACTCGCACTCACGATAGGAACCAGCATCTGAAGGGTGAACATGGCCACCAGCAGGAAAGGAAGACCATTTTTAGACTGATATCGCTTTCCAACGCCGCCGGTCATAATGGAGGCTAAGGTCGGGAACTTGAAAGGAGTTACCCTCGTGCGTCTCGCATGGAGAGAATGGAGTCGGCGATGTTTCTCGTCGTGGAATCCGTTCACGGAGAGCAAACCCATTCGTTCCTCAAGAGCAAGGACTGGTTGCATCCAAGCCTTGAACCATTGCGGACTTCAAATGGGTCAATCGGCTTCCCATTGGTCGGATTTGGCCACGAAGACATCGCTCTCGTCGCCATACGCAACCACCTCGGTATCGAAGCCAACATCGTTGTTGGAGAAACGAAGTACCGACCACCAGTGGACCCTCATCATCGGCTTCTTGAGGCCGTTTCAACCTGGCTCGAAGACAACAAAGTGGACACTGAGGTCAATGACCTTCTCCCGGCCAAGTGGGAAAAACTCGGCGAACTGGTGCTGCTTCCTCGTGAACTTGGGCAAACAACAACCTGGAGAAAAATAACCGAGCACCCCAAGTCCGATGACCTCTGGAAAGGCATGGCTCATGCGTTGAAGGTGACCTCACTTGGCCTCCAAGCTCCCATCGCCAACGACACGTATCGTTCCGCCCAGGTGAAAATGCTGCTCGGCTCGCCGCATGTTCAGTTTTCTGACCACGGCGTCGTGTTTGCCTTTGATGCCTCAAAGGTCATGTTCTCATCGGGAAACATCACCGAAAGGCGACGGATTGGAGCCATGAACATGCAAGGCGAGGTCGTGGTGGACGCCTATGCAGGGGTTGGTTACTACACGTTCCACATGCTGGTCAACGCCGGGGCCGCCCACGTGCATGCTTGTGAAATCAACCCGGCTTCATTGGCCGGTCTCGAGGCAGGCGCACAAGTCAACGGCCTCCTCGACCGCCTCACCGTTCACCCCGGCGATAACGCCCTCACGCTCGAAAAATTGCGAGGAACGGCAGACCGGTGTCATCTCGGCCTTCTGCCTTCAAGCGAGCCGGTTTGGGAAGCCTGCATGCTGGCCCTCAAGCCCAACGGGGGTATGCTCCATATCCACATGAACGTGGAAGAAGAAAAGATCGATTCATGGACGATGACCACGGTTGAACGGTTTCAGAACATGGTCGCCAATCACGGCCTTTCCTTCAATGTCAAACCGATGCATGTTGAACGAGTCAAGTGGTTTGCTCCACGGGTTCGCCATGTGGTTTTGGACCTCAGCTTTCGCCCTTGACATCGCCGGGGTCAACGAGTTCAGCGACCATGACCATTTCCGCTTCCAGAGCGGGGACTTCCCCCGTGGAGCCATGCTCTTCACGAGCGTTGTGTTGACCGTAGACTGCCATGGTTATGCCAACGCCCAACAGTATGAGAGCAAACGGCACGCCGATGATGATGGCAATGTCCTCCACGAGAGAATTGCTGCTTGTGGCTTTTGAAGCAGGGTTTCGTATGGTCCCATCTGGGTCGGCTACACCGATCATCTCCATGGAATTAATTCGAACCTCAAACAGAGGGCGACCTGCTGAAGAGAATGGATTGTCAAGGTCCGTTCCAGTCGGTTCATCTGATGTTCTCACATCAGCGATATTACGAATGTGCGTCATGCCGTCTCGAACGATGCCAAAGGTAGCGTAGCCCTCATCGTCTCGGTTCTCGGGGTCAAGTCCGTGGGCTTCGGTCTCAGCGATGTACCACTGGGAATCAGCCGAATCAGGGTCGGCGCTTCTCGCCATGCCAATGGCTCCATCCACATGGGAGAGGTTCTCATCGTGCTCAAGGGGAATCGTTTCGCCCGTCCCACCGCTTCCACACATCGGGCTTGCGGCTGGATAGACGCCAATCGTTTTGCAGGTAGGGTCGCCTGATTGAGTCACGAAATCGTTGATGACACGATGGAAAAACACACCGTCGTACAATCCAGATTCCACGTGAGCGATCATGTTGGTGGCGGTGATGGGCGCCCATTGTTCAAACAATTCAATCACCACCACTCCCTCTTCCCAAGAAGGGAGAATGGCATCAGGGGGATACGGGTAGGAGACGTTCATTTTGATGACGGCATTGCCGGTGTAGGAATCCATCATTGGCGAGTCTTCGGATTCCGGACGGTCGGTCCATTCGGTTGGGTCGAGGCCAACACTGCGCCATACCGGTTCATCGTTTTGGGCATCAACGGGAAGCGAGGAGACCATCGGCGCCATGAGAAGCAGCACAAGAACAACACCTGACAAGCGCTGGCGAACCATGCTCGGGGATGGACCTCACCCCCATGAAAACTACGGCGGCACCGAGTTTGAAACATCAACACCAAAAAGGAAGACGGGCGAGAAGAAAACATGGACAACGATTCCACCTTTATGCCCGACCTTACGCTTGCCTACGGACTGTTCCTCGTGGCGTGGGGCGTCGCCGTCTCCGTGCTCTCTGATTCAAACTCAATCACCTCATACTTCCCCGCCTTCCTTGGTATCCCGCTCGCAGCCTCGGGATGGATGGCAAGATCAAACCCAGAAAAGCGAAAATTATGGATGCACATCGCGGTGACCTTTGGATTGCTCTGTGCCCTTGGAGGCACGCGCTTCTTCATGGTCATGGCGGACGGTATCGACTACGCCAGCGGCTCCATGTTGATGCTCCTGCTCACCGGTTCGGCCTACACCGGGTTGTGTGTTCGCTCGTTTATCGAGGCTCGAAAAGCAAGAGTCGGCGAAGCGTCATCCTCTTGATGCATGGCAGACACCGCAAGGCATGGCCGAGGCGTCCGAGCCCATCGAGGTGGAACTCAAGGTCGTCGAAGGCAAGACACAGCGCCAGTTGAACATCTCTGCAGGGATAACGGTCGCAATTTGCCTAGCGTTCCTCATGTTAGCGATGGTCCTCGTACCGTCCACCTCAGAACTGGTGGAAGATGGCCCGGATTACTCGGTTGAGTGGTGGAACACACCGTTGAGTGAACGCCACACGATGGACCTCCCCATGGACACGCTTCGAGCTCAGCTCCCCGTTAACGGAACCTACCAAGCCCTGCCCTACGAAGAGCACTTTGTTGAAGTGGAACTCCCAGCCAGTGAACAAGACGCTGGTTTTCCCGGTCCCGCCTTGATGCATGTGGCGCTTTGGTTGCCCGATGTTCCAGAAGGCACCAAAATCCCCGTCATCATGACCATTCACCCTTACTATGACTTTGGTGGCGAAGGGGTTGCTGGCGATGACTCGTCCCCAAACACTGTTCCCGATGGGGGCGTTGGTAAATGGGTGTACGACACCTTCGTCCCTCATGGCTACGCTTTGGCTCAAGCCTCCACCTTTGGCACCGGCCAATCCACGCACTGCCAAGACGTGAAGGGCCTTGGCGAACAAACCGGTATTCAGGGCGTGGTGGATTGGCTTGGTGAGCAAGAATGGTCCAACGGCAACGTTGGCCTGATGGGGAAATCCTACGCCGGCACCACCAACTGGGAAGCGGCTCAGCAACCCTCACCTTACCTCAAGACCATCGTGCCCATTTCGGGTTCGATTGGCGTGCAAGAAATGTTCTATAGAAACGGTTCCTCCGAGTCAAGAGCCATGCTTTACGATGCCTTGTACGAGGGCGCCACCACCGACCCCACCACCGACGATATGCGCATGTGCAGCGACGATGCGATTGGCCCGCTCAA
>DUIU01000227.1:0-2199 GCA_013330155.1 Candidatus Poseidonia sp.
TCTTGGTGTCGTTGCTGCTGGCGAGTTCGCTTGCAGGTTGCGTTGGCGGCGGCGATGAATCGGAAAACCTCAGCGTCATGGCCACCTACGAGGCGACCAACGCCACCATCGTTGAATATTGGTACGATGGACAAATCGTGGACACTGAATATCCCCTGCTGACCTTTGATTTCGCCCCGTCAACCGGCCCGTATGCCTTCGTTTCTTATTCCGTCAATGGCGAGCATGCCACCGGTCAAGCCGACGCCTCGTCCTCCACCTTGGTTGAGGTCGAGTTTACGCATCATGGCTTGCATCGCTTGGAATTAAGCGCTGGATACACCGACGCTTCGGGAGAATCTTTGGAAGTCTCCGGTGAAGAACTCCTCGTTCGGATTGAAAAGCGGATCGTGTGGCAGGAAGACTCAACCAACAACCCCTCTGCGATGGTGCTTGATACTCGCAACGAGGCGGGTGAAGAACCAGCCAGTGTCCTGGTCATCGATTCCACGGTGCACAACCCTGACCTCATCAATAACCTCGGTGGGGGTCAGGATGTGGAGGTTTCATGGGCGTTGATTGACGAGACCCAAGAAGCCTGCCAATCTCAACCGGGAACGGTCGAGGAGGGCGAGTCGGCCACCTGGAAAACGGTCCATTTCAACACCTATGAGGTCCACGAACTTCGGGTCTACTACGAAGAAGGCCAGGACTTGATCGACGTTGAACAATACGTTTCCATCGAATACGAGCAGCTCGAAACAGCGCCAAACGCCTGATTCAGCAGCACCCTTCGTCTCGCACAGGCGCTGATGCGAACACCACCTTGTCAACCAGGGGTGTGTTGTGAAACAGCTCAATCGTGTTGCGGAAGTCTTTGGCCTTTCCAATGGCGTGCAAGACATCGACGCAGGTGTGGCTGTGGCTGAGGCAACTGTGGTTGTAGGAGGTGACATTCAGTGTGTCTGAATGGCGAATCTCGAGAAGTCGGTGTTCTGCGGCGTGCTGGTAATACACGATGATGTGGCCTTCGACGACAGCATCCTCACTCATGTCCTGGAGTTCACCACGCTGCTTCAATTCGCTAAATTGGGTGGCAGCATCCCGGAAAAATCGGCTTCGATTCTTGTAGCCAGAGGCTTCAATCATGCTATCAAATCCTTTTGCGAAGGCGTCATCAACGCTGAAGGAGAGAATTTTGCTCATAAAACGCCCACTTCTGATTTCTTCATAATAATTTCTTTACCACTAATTATTAGATTTCATTAAATAGTTAATATGGGCCCGCAGGGCTATGAACGCACAGCGTAAGCGAGCATTAACGGCCAGCCTCCTCTTGATTTTGTCAAGCCTTGCAGGCTGTCTAGGCAACGATTTGGAAGACGAAGTAGTGAATGAGGAATCCCTCGGCACCGTCCTGGTGTCAACCTACCACGTCGGTGAACTTGCATCAGCCGTCGGCGGCGACTTGGTCACCGTCGAAATGATGAGCACCATGAACGTCCCTGTTCACGATTACGAACCCTCAGGCCAAGATTTGATTCGCCTGAGCAACGCTGACGTGTTCCTCTACCACGGACTTGACCTCGAGCCGTGGGTCGATGGAGCCATTGCCGACTTGTCAGCTGACGGCCCAGTGGTCGCCAGCACCCACGGCATGCCCACCGGCGAGACCACCCTTGACTACGAAACGATGTTGATCAGCCAACTTTGCACCTCGCTCAACAGCCCAGGTACAACCGATGTCCACATCCTTGCTGAACATGCCGAGGATGCTGATGAACTCCACAGCGACGACGCAGCGCACAACATGGCCTTCCCTGAAGACGACCATGATGAGGACCATCACGATGAGGACGACCACGATGGCCACGACGAAGACGGTCATGACGGTCACGATGAGCACGACCATGGCGACCGTGAGCAACTCGAGGCTGAAGAGACCATCGAGAACCCCGCTGGCTGCCCCACCGACACGGTCATCACCGTTTACCACTTTGAAGCAGGCGAATACATGCTTGAGTTTGAGGCGGACGGCATGGAAACCTTCTCCATGGCCATCGCTGCCATGGGCGGCGCCCACCACCATCACGGCCACGGCGACGAACACGGCGACGAACACGGCGACGAACACGGCGACGAACACGGCGACGAACACGGCGTTTGCCACGACATGAGCACGCACGAGAACCACGGCGAGTACGAGACCGAGGAAGACTG
>DUIU01000227.1:2463-2584 GCA_013330155.1 Candidatus Poseidonia sp.
GAGGAAGACTGCGAGGCTGCTGGCTACCTATGGATGGAAGATGACCACCACGACGATGGACACGGCGTCTGCCATGACGAAGACACTCACGAAAACCACGACGAGTACGAGACCGAGGAAG
>DUIU01000227.1:2968-3675 GCA_013330155.1 Candidatus Poseidonia sp.
CTTGAGATGTTTGACACCAACAACGACTCCTTCATTTCCCTTGAGGAGTTCATTGCCTCCATGGAAGATGACGACCACGATGACGAACATGAGTCTCATCACAACGTTGCGCTTGTCTACCCCGATGGCACCTCTGCTCTTGTTGACGTGGAACACGATTCCCTGCCAGAGAACGCAACCGGCTGGAACCTCACCTGGGCGGCTATGACCGAGAACAACATCAGCGTCAACTCCACCTACGGAACCTACGGCAACTATGTCTCCGGCATCGCTGGATTTGATGTTCCTGAGGATTCGTCCTGGTGGTGGGAGTTGCACACGTGGAACGAAACCGGCGACGCTTGGGAAACATCCACTGTGGGTGTTGATTCAGTCATGATTGGCGATCACTCCGACCACATCGCCTGGGCACCTAACTCCACGGATGATTCAACCATTCCTCATCCAGAAGATGACCACGACGACCACGACGAGCTTGAACACGAGCTTGAGATGGCCATGAACAATTACCTCTTCAGTTCCGCCGACGCGAACAGCGACGGTTTGCTCAACATGAGCGACATAGAAACGCTCTTTGATATGATGGAGGACGCCGAAGACTACCTCGACACCGACGTCATGGTGAGCATTTACTTCGACGTCTTTGACGAGGATGAAAACGACTTGATTTCACTCGATGAGTTCGCTGAAATGATGGGCGCCATGGG
>DUIU01000227.1:4024-8410 GCA_013330155.1 Candidatus Poseidonia sp.
GAGCATGACCACGACAGCAACGAAACTTCCAACGACGATGACGACCACGACGACATGGATGAATTCATGGAAATGATGTTCACCATGCTTGACACCAACGAAGACGGTTCGCTCAACGAATCCGAGCTCCACGCCATGATGGACATGGGCGAAGATGAGCACGAAGAAGGCGTTGCGTTCATTGGCTTCCATGTTGAAGAAGAAGGCGATTACGGCATCGCTCTGCCTGCAGGCGTTAACATGCACGTTCTCATGCGCGGTGGACACGACGGCCACGACCATGGCGACCATGACGACCATGACGACCACGGCGACGAAGACGGTGGCGATGACCATGATGACCACGGCGACGAGGATGGCGATGACCACGATGGCCACGCAGACGAAGAGATTGCCTTTGACCCACACAGCTGGCTCGACCCTGTTGCCTTTGCTGCTCAAGTTGAGATTGTCTACGACACCCTAAGCGCTGCCTTCCCAGAAGGTGCAGACACCTTCCGTGCCAACGCCGATGCCTACAAGGCAGAACTCATGGCAATTGACGAGGGCTTCACCGCAGCGTTCGGCGATGGTGGTACGTGCACAACCAATGTTGTTGCTGCCAACCACAACGCCTACGCTTACATCGCTCAGCGCTACGACATCGACTTTGTAACCCTCCACGGCATTGACCCCGAAGGTGAACCTTCCCCAGATGCCATCGCTGAGGTGCTCGAGCGTGTTGATGAAGATGGAATCAAGGCCATTTACGTTGAAGAATATTCGGCAGAGGGTGCACTTGACAGTTTGATTGCACAAACGGTGTCAGACGATCTCCCGAACGGTCTTGCAGTTCTCACACTCAACACCATGGAGATGGCCCCAACGGACTCAACCGAGGACTACCTCTCACTGATGAACGAGAACCTCGAGAATCTAAAGACCGGCTTGGGATGCTGATTTCGCTCTTTTGACATCGTCTAACGATGTTGCAAAGGGTTGAATTGGACACCGATGCTCGACGGCACGGGGACGGGAATTTTGATTGAGATTAAGGCCCCGGATTCGCCCCTCCTTTTCGTTAAGGATGTTTCAGTTCGGCGCAACAAAACCGATGTCATCAAAGATGTAAATTTGAAGATTTATCCGGGAGAATTCGTTGGTATTGTTGGTCCCAATGGTGGAGGAAAATCCACCCTCATTCAAACGATATTGGGCGTATTAAAGCACCATTCAGGCGGGATCCTCCTTTCAGGACATGAACCCTTGTCACAAGGTGTCTATGGAAAGGTAGCATGGGTTTCTCAGGCGGCGGCGAACCTTCCCAAGAATGTTCGACTTACCGTGCGTGAACTGGTGAGTTTGGGGGTATTGAACCATAAGAATTGGTTGAATCATTGGTTGAATTGGTTCCTCCCGAACCGTGTTTCTCCGAAGATTGAGGAGGCCATCGAGATGGTAGGCCTCAGCCATTTAGCCCACAGAGACGTGAACCAACTTTCTGGTGGTGAACGCCAAAGGGCCGTGATTGCAAGAGCTTTAGCGAGTGAAGCAGATCTTCTCTTGCTCGACGAACCTCTGGTTGGGATGGACCGCGCATCCCGCAGTTCTCTGCTCAAGCTCTTGGACCGTTTTTGCCATGAACAAAACAAGACGATTGTCATGATCTCCCACGATATCGGTGCCATGCTCCAAACTGCCCATCGTTTGGTGTACTTGGAGGAAACCATCTGGTTTGACGGACCACCTGCGAACTTCCCCAGCCTCGAGGAACTTGCCCTCATGAGAGGCATCGAAGATGTGCACGGTGCATGTGAACAGTGCGATGATGACGTTCCTTCGGTTTTGGAGGTGAAATGATGGGGCTTGGCGTTTGGCTGCTTGAACAAGTTGCTCCATTGATGGAGTTCATCGCACCCATCATGCCGGGTGAAGTTTTTCCGTACTTTTTCACGATGGAGATGTTTCAGCGAGCGATGCTTGCGGCCCTCGTGGTCACCGTTGTTGCCGGCGTTCTCGGGTCTTTTTTATTGGTTCGAAACATGGCCCTCATCGGGGATGGTATCGCCCACGTCGCCTTCGGTGGTGTAGCCGTTGGTCTTGTGGCGAGTGCAGCGGTTCCCATCTACTATGCTGTTGTTTTCGCGGTCATTGCCGCAATCATCATCGACGAACTTCAGCACAGGGAACTTCTCAACGGGGATACAGCCATCGCCATCATCATGACAGGCGCCCTGGGCTTGGGTCTGGTCGTTCTCCGGCTTCCACCAGATTGGTTTGCCTTCCTACCTTGGCATGACGGTGTGGCAAATGCTCCAATGGGTATCACACCGGTGGTTGAAGCCTACCTTTACGGCAACCTTTTGCTCATCGATGAAGCCAGTTTGGACCTCATCACCACCATTTCTTTCTTTTCCATCGTTGGCTTGTTGGTCATGTACAAAGGACTCCTCGCCTCGGCCGTTGACCCGATAGCGGCCCGTGTGCAAGGCATACCTGTAAGAGCCATCAGCCTGGCCTTCAGCATCATCACGGCGGTCGTCGTCGTGAGCATGGTCAAAATCATTGGTGCGCTGTTGGTGACGGCTATTTTGGTCTCGCCGGCTGCAACTGCTCAACAGGTCGGAAAGAGTTTCCGTGCTTGCATGCTTTGGACTCAAGCGTTTGGATTTCTGTCTGTCTTTCTTGGAATTTATCTTTCTGCAGAACTTGGAACAGGGAGCGGCTCCATGATTGCGCTGGTGGCTGCCTTGGTGTTCGCCACTGTCACCGTTTCAAAACTCACCTACAAGACGTTCTTCTTGTCAAAGGAAAACGTCAATTGAGGTTGTTCTGCCGTCCATCGGCGACCACATGGCCATTGGAAAGTCATTGCAACCATGCTTTGAGGATCTCCAAATGGTCGCCAGCGAGCGGAAGTTCTCCCTTCAACACGCTCTCGATGGGCCAGAACCTTGCATCGGCGGCGTCGTCGCCCGCTGTTGGCGTTTGGTCTTCGCTGACCGTGATTTCATAGACGATGCTGACGATGTGTTTGCGAGGGTCCCGGGCAGGGTCGCCCATCACCATCAGCAGCGTTGGTTCGGTGCCTTTCAATCCAGTTTCTTCTTCAAGTTCTCGCACGGCAGCGTGAATCGGGTCTTCTCCTTGGTCAACAAAGCCTCCTGGAAGCGCCCATGAGCCCTGCATTGGTGGATGCTTTCGCTGAATCAGCAGGACGCTCTCTCCCCGGCGGACAGCGGCGTCTGCGGCCAAGGCTGGGTTCAGCCAACCATTGCATTCGTCGCACGTCGTCATGTCATTCACCGTAGCGGCGGCCACGCTCTTGGTAGGTTCGAATCGCTTTGAGGAGGTCCTTTTTGGCGAACGATGGCCAAAACACGTCCGTGAAGTAGAGTTCGGAGTACGCCATTTGCCAGAGCAAGAAGTTCGAAATCCGCTCTTCACCGCTGGTACGAATCACCAGGTCGGGGTCGGGCATATCGGCGGTGTAGAGGCGCTTTGACACGGCCTCTTGGTCGATGTCGTCGAGGGAAATATCGCCCTCTGCGTAGTCTTTGGCGATGGTTTGGATGGCCGTGATCATCTCTTCACGGCTACCGTAGGCCAGGCAAATCGTGAACACAAAATCGTCGTAATCTATGGTTTTCGATTCAGCATAATCGATGGCGTCGTTGACCCGCTCTGGCAACAATTCTCGCCGACCAATGATGTTGACTCGCACGTTGTTTTCGTGGATGCGTTCGTCGTCGGCGATGTCCTTGAGCCCCTCGACGTAGAGGTCAAACAGGACGTCGAGTTCACTTTGAGGGCGATTGAGGTTCTCGGTGGACAGGGCATAGACGGTGAACCATGGAATCTTCAATTCGAGCACCCAATCAAGGACCCGTTCAAGTTTCTCTTTTCCGATGCGATGGCCCAGTCCTGTGGCGAGGTTGCTGCGCCATGCAAAGCGTCGATTTCCGTCCATAATGATGGCGAGGTGGTTCACCTGGAGAGGGTGCTCCGTCACTTCGCGCAGGAGTTTGGCTTCGACCGCTTGGCCGAGCACATCACCCATGCGTTCTGAGATACCCATGCAACCCCTCCACCCGGTTGGGTGCGCATACGGTGTTTGATTGCTCCCCTTTCCAAGGTCGGCTTTCTCCGTCATGTTTGAAGGTCAACGGTCCTTGCGTAAACCATGGCAGCGGTTCCCGATTCATCGTCCGATGACGCTGCCTTTCCACCGTGGTACCCACACGCCTTGGTCGACCGAACCTTTGACCCATCCACCTTTCAGGAAGGCTTGCCCAGTCCGTGGGGCCGGTTTTACGGATGGGACATCAACGAGGCTCTGAGCGTTGAATGGTGGAACGGTGAAGGTGAAGGCCGTTGGGGCGCATGGCCAACCGACATCGCCTCCGT
>DUIU01000026.1:0-1948 GCA_013330155.1 Candidatus Poseidonia sp.
CAATCGGTCAGCGATGGTCTGCGGTGGGTCCCGAGGTGAAAGCGGGTCTTCGGCCATGATTCTACCACGAAGGTACTTCATGTCAAACCTTCGCTATGTCAATATTCAACGGGAACAGGGTCCAGAATACGCCAGAGGTACCACGCTGCGGCCGTTCTGTAGGGGCGCCAACGTTCGGCGATCTCTCCGACCGCTTCCTTGGTTTCGGCTTCGGGAACCAAGCGCTGCGTTCCACGTATCAGGCCGATGTCGCCCAAGCTGAACACGTCGGGTCGAAGAAAATGAAACATCAACAACATCTCTGCCGTCCACGGCCCAATGCCTCTGAAGGTGATGAGGTGCTTCTTGATGGCCTCATCCGTCATCTCATCCCACGGCTGATTGAGCAGGGTATCGGATTGCTCTGCTAGGCCGTAGATGTAACTGGCTTTAGGTCGGGTGACGCCACAACCGGCGATGCTTGGCTGGTCGGTAGCAAGGACCGCTAGGGGCGTCACTTCCCCCAAATGTTCGACCAATCGTCCCCAGATGGCATCGGCTGCTAACACGGAAATCTGTTGGCCAACAATTGACCTCACGAGGGTTTGAAACAAATCTTCGCGACTGCTGATTCCTTGTGGCCCAAATTGCTCAACCACTGGCCCAAGAAGTTCATCCTTGGCGAGGTACGCATGGGCTTCATCCCACCACAGAGGAACTCGCCCCGACATGAACCGAACTTGGGAGGTGGGGTTTTGAACCCGCGCTTCAAGCCACCACCATGCGCGACGACCTCATGGCCTATCTCGGGCTCAAGGATGTGTTGCGCCAAGGATGGGTCAATGCAGGGGTCAAGGCGCCTGAATCGGTGGCGGCCCATTCCTGGGGTATGGCCATACTCGCTCTGAAATTATGCCCCCCCGAACTCAACCTTGAACGCGTCCTCACCCTGTGCCTCGTTCACGACCTCCCCGAAGTCGTGGTAGGCGATTTGACTCCCAGCGACGACCGGTCGACCAAAGCCGAAGACGAACGTGCTGCCATGGCTCAACTGGCGCCAGAGTGGGTGCCGCTGCTCGACGAGTATGAAGCTCAATCCTCACCTGAGGCAATCTTCGTTCGTTCGCTCGATAAAATGGACATGGCCTTGCAAGCCAAGATCTACATGGCTCAAAGCGAACTCGACCTGACTCAATTCATCGACAGTGCACGAAAAACACTCGGAGACCATGAGTTCCTTCGCTGACTTGAAAGCCGACAAGAACAAAAAGCGGAACCGCTCCGACCGGACTACACAGCCCGATAGTGTAGGGGTCCATCATGGTGGGTTTTGGTCCCGCCGACCTCGGTTCGAATCCGAGTCGGGCTACCTCTCAATTGTCTTGAGGCACAAACCAGAGCCCTGCGTGAACGATTGGCGCGAGCAGGCTCATGACCAGCCCAAACCAAAAGACACCTGCATACCCGAACATGCCCACATCAAATTCACCCATACCTATTGGACCCGAAGCTTCCGGAGCGAGTATCATATGAAGTACGATGGCCAAGAACCACATGAAGCATCCGAAATAATAGGCGCCTCTGCCTGAAAAATGGACCATAACAGCCGCTTTCACTGGCATATCGATTACATTCCTCTCATAGAGGTTAAACGTCAAACTCAAGATAGGCATCAAAATCATCGAAATTAACGCAATCAATGTCAAAAATTGGTAGGTGTTGCCAGCAGAATCCCATCCTTCCATGGCTTCGACCATCTCGTCAATTCCGTCGCATTTTTCTCCTAGGTAGGTGACGCATTCTTCGTTTTGTTTGGTTAGATAATCGATGTATGCACTGTAGTCCTCCGTTCCACTCATACCATAGATGTCTCGATCAGGTTGGACCGTCATCGTGTCTGCAGAATACAACCACTCATCATCCTCGATTGAAAGCGTGTACAACGGGTCCGCCGTAAAGCACATCAACA
>DUIU01000026.1:2311-2840 GCA_013330155.1 Candidatus Poseidonia sp.
CTTGATGCATCAAAAGTAAAACCGTTGAGGTCCCCGCTGGAATCCTCCTCGTCAACGTTCCATTCGAACTCACCATCGCAAAGAGGGCACGCAAATTCACCGGATGCATCATCCTCAAGTTCAATTTCTCCCTCGCAATGCGGGCAAAGAATCTCCACCATGTTCCCCCAACAAAGGTATCCTCAATTATCTCTTTTCCCTGCAAATGGTCTTTCACGGAACACGCCTAACGCTTACCCGCTCTCATCAACACACTCAACACGAAACCGAGGCCCAACAAAATCGTCCCGCCTGAGAGAAAATACCCGATAAGGATGGCTGGCAAAATGAAGAGAGCACCCAGGGAACTGAAGGAATCTCCTTGGGGCTCACTCATTTCTGCCCAAATATCTGAACAGAAAGCAAGACCAATAGAACCCATGGCAATCATAACAATCCCCATGATAAAGAGGGTGCTGGACGCCCCAGTGCGAAGTATCTTCAATCCAAGACTGCGGGCGCGTGCACGCTCTTGGGCTTCGATGGACGA
>DUIU01000026.1:2877-3090 GCA_013330155.1 Candidatus Poseidonia sp.
CACACTCAACACGAAACCGAGGCCAAATAAGATCGTCCCGCCGACCTCTGTTCGAATCCCAGTCGGTGTCTTTTCATGTTTCTATCCTGATAATACAACTTTATGTTTGATTGAAAATCTTAATTTTTCTTGTATCGCTGGTATTGATGTTTATCAAGGGGTCCTTCAGATCAGGCCACTGGATGCGATATATGCCGTTCTTTGAATTCATCA
>DUIU01000162.1:0-4629 GCA_013330155.1 Candidatus Poseidonia sp.
GATTTCCGAGTTGACTATGGAACCATCACGACCGGTCATTTGTTCAATCCAGATTGGGATAAACCGCTCGTGGTCATCTCGAGCAACCGTTCAACGGCGTATTATTCCGTCGAAGTGATGCAAGAAATCATGATTGAACTGGGTAAAGTCACCCGCAAGGCCATTGAAGCGAGCGGAAAAAGGGTCGTCGTGCTGGCCAGCAATTCCCTTTCCCACCGCCATTTCACCACCGAATCAGAAGTTCCTGAGGACATGAGCAAAGAGCATATCACGAGCCACGCTATGCATCTGTGGGACATGCGAATGATCGAATACATGCGCAGCGGTCAAGCCCAACGTATCCTGGACGAAATGCCAGAGTTCACCGAGCAAGCCATTGCCGAAAGCGATGGAGGTGGATTGTCATGGTTGCTCTCAACCCTTGATGTGCCAGATTATCCAGCCATTCTTCACGGCTACGGCACCATCATCGGAACTGGAAATGCCGTTGTGGAATGGCCGTGCCATGCCCATGAGGTGAGCGAACAATGAGCGAAGGCGGCATCGTTGGTTCCTTTGTGGTCCCCGTTCATCCCCACACGGTCCTCACGCCCGACCAAAACTCAGGGTGGCGTGCCCTACGAGATGCTTTTGACGAAGCAGCCCAGATGATTCGAGACCTTGAGGCGGACTTGCTCATCGTGTATTCAACCACCTGGCCGTCCATCATTGGCCATCAAATCCAAGCGGACCCAAACCCCGAGTGGGTGATGGTGGACCATGACTTTCACGACCTCGGCTCAATTCCTTATTCGTTCAACATCGATGCGGACTTTGCCCACGAATGGGACGACGCCAACCGAAACAGGGGCCTTCAAAGCCGCTGCGTGAACTACAAAGGGTTCCCCATTGACGTGGGCTCTGTCGTCGCTCTAACGCTGCTTAACCCGAACAACAAGATACCTGCTGTCATCGTTTCTTCAAACATGTACGCCAATCGGAGCGAGACCACCGTCTTGGCAAAATCCTGCCTTGACGTGATCAAGAAACAAGGTCGCAGAGCCGTGGCCATCACGGCCATGTCCCTCTCAAATCGAATGTTCACCGATTTCATCCAGCCCGAGGAGGACAAGATTCACTCATTGAAAGACGATGAATGGAATCGAAAGATCCTCGAATTCCTCACGGAAGGCCGATTGGAGGACGTTGGCCAACTCTCTCGAACCATTCACCGCCAAATCCGTGTTCAAAAAGTGGTGGCCTTCAAACCAATGTGGTGGCTATCCGCCATGAATGGAAACCGCAACGACCTCAGTGGAAGAGTGCTGGCCTACGAGGCCATTCATGGAGCTGGTGGTGCGGTGGTGCACGTTGACCCAACGCCATCAGGTGTGGGAGACAAAGAATACGATGAAGACGACGTTGAATACTTCCATGGTGAGCGAGGCGTCCTTGACTCAGGAACAGAAACTGAGGAGGTACAAACCACTTCTCACACGGCGAAGGCACACGCTGAAACTCCGCCGGCTCAGGCCAATGGACCAGCGTTGTGGGACCCCACTGAGGCTGAAGGTTCAGTCAACACCGATTCTGCCCCAAAGCCAGTGGGCGCCTATCCTCACGCTCGAAAGGTCGGGAACATGCTGTTCTTGTCCGGTGTTGGCCCGCGTCAACCCGGCACGAATTCAATACCCGGTGGACCCATTCACGATGAACATGGAGAACCCATGGATTACGACATCAAGGCCCAAACGCATGCTGTTGTTGACAATGTTCGACGCATCGTTGAGGAAGCAGGCGCCTCCATGGAACAAGTGGTTGACGTCACCACCTTCCTTGTCGACATGAAGCGAGATTTCGCAGGCTACAACGAAGTTTGGGCCGAAACACTGGGGAAAGTTGGCCCGACCAGAACTACTCTGGCCATTGACGCTTTACCTACGCCCATTGCAGTGGAAATGAAGGTCATTGTCCACTTGGGGGAGTGAACTTTTCCGGATACCGGAGAACCTCTGTTGGAATCCATACAAATAACTAATATGATGTTGAGTCATCATGGATTTATAAGCCCAATTTGTACCGGAATCGGGGGGAATGAACATGGCAAAGGATACCGTTGAAAACATCATCAAAGGTGTTGCAGCAGGCGATGCAGAAGCTGTCACTGAGGAGATTAAAGGAACCCTCTCCAGAACGATTGGACTTGCCACGTTGGTGATTCTATCATTATCATCCATGCTAGGATCAGGTTTGTTCATTCTTCCAGCATTTGCTCAGGAAGTAGCTGGCGACGGCATGTGGTTTGCATTCGTCTTGGCCGCTTCTGTGGTTCTAACCGGGGCGTTCTCGAAATCTGAACTGGCCAGTGCCATGCCTGAATCAGGTGGAGTTTACATCTACATGGAGCGCACCTACGGCTCCCTCATGGGAACCATCAGTGGGCTTGGATTGTTTGCCTCATTCATGCTCAAATCAGCGTTTGCCTTGATTGGTTTTGCTGCTTATTTGGAGGTAGTTACGGCCGCCTTGGACGTCGAAGTCAATCCAATCACAATGGCGCTTGTTCTCCTCACGTTCATCGTGATCATCAACATAACCGGCGTGAAGAAAATCAAAAAGGTGCAAACGCCAATCGTAGCAACTGCGGTTCTCTTCCTCCTTTTCCTGTGTATCATGGCCTTGCTGAGCGGCGATGCAGATTTCTCACGACCCATCACCAACGTTGACTATTTTAGCCCAGAAATGGGTACTGCAGCGGCCCTTGTGTTCGTAGCCTACTCTGGCGCCATCAAGGTGGGAGCCATCGGTGGAGAAGTGATGGACCCTGAGAAAAACATTCCACGGGGCATGTTTGCCTCACTCTTGGTGGCCACCATCCTTTACGCTGGTGTGGCCTTTGTCATGGTCTCCGTCCTCCCAACCGGTTGGCACATGGACCACGGCCATGCCATCGAGAACCCAATCTACGTATTCGCCGAACATGTAGCTGGAAGCACGGTCGGCGTTATCGCTGCTCTTTTGGCCATCATTACCATGGCATCGATGGCTCTTGCTGGTGTTTTGTCCGCTTCACGGTTTTTATTCGCCATGGCGAGAGACAACCTACTTCCATCAAAACTTGAGGACCTCAACCCCACCTACGAAACGCCTCACTGGCCGATCATCATCACTGGATTGATGATGGCGACGGCCATTTTGACCATTGATGTTCACGCCATTGCAGAGCTTGCTTCGGGATTCAACATCATGGTGTTCGTTGCCATCAATGCCTCTGTGGTGGTGATGCGACATGCCGGACCGAGGCACGAATGGAACCCTCCCTACAAATCTCCTCTTTACCCGCTCCCACAAATCTACGGTGCAGGAACTGGAATCATCCTGCTCTGGCTCATTGGAGCGAACGCCCTCATCGGAGCGGCTGGAGCCATCGGTCTCGGCGTGATTGTGTGGGTGACATATGGGCGAAAGCACATCCTTGAAGAAGCTCGAACAACTCCCTTTGCGGCGTTTAAATCCCGTTTCATGAACCCCACACCAGAAGCCCACGAGCGCTTCCTCACAGCCTTTCAATCAGCAGATATCGGAGGGAAGAACCACTTGACATTGAGCGAATTTAGAGCCGCAATCACTCAAGGGCTCGGCATGGAACTCTCACCAATGGAAGTTCGAATGTATTTCCATAAGGCAGACACCGATGGCGATGGTGTTGTTGACATCGATGAGTTCCTCACTGCAATGGAACGCAGCGAAGAAGAATAGGCCCGGAACCGATTAAGCGAGAATTAAACGCAAGTTCTCCAAACTTCGTAGTTCGGCGAAATAGATTTGCTCAATGGAGTCGTACATTTCCTGGTCGCCAATTTCTTCCAAGAGTTTGATGATTCCGGCGTAAACTTCGGCCGCTTTCGTCTCGGTTTCAAGCGAACGTTCCAGCATGGCCTTGAAATCCGTAGAATGAACGATGGGGTGGGAGTTTCGCTCGGTGACAGGAACACCACCCAACTTGACGATTGAGCGACGAACGACATCGGCATGTGCCAGAGATTCAGTCGCCTCTTCAGTGAACATTGGGTCGAGCTGAAGCCGGTGGATGCCCTGGATGTTGGCCGCATAATGGGCGTACATGTTCATGGCTCGAAGTTCCCATCCGAGCGCCTCATTTAGTCGTTGAATCAACACTTCACTGCTCATGCTATCAACAATCCCAACAGGTCCTACGATTTGAATCTCAGCCTTCGCAAGTGGGCATCACTCGTGGCGAATCCACTCGCCATCGGGAGTTACCTCCCAATACTGGAGTTCTTCTGAAACATCAACGTACCAGCCGGTCTCGCCTTGGTTGGTCGAAGGTGTTGCTTGCATGACGCCAACTCGGCCCGCCTCTTCGGCCAAAGACTTCATCGATTCAAGGGTCAAACCATGCCGTTCATGGAGAGGCGTTTTGTCCTCAACGGCTAAGCCACCGCTCTCTTCTTCCTCGTCATCATCCTCGTATTCATCATCATCAAAGGCATCCTCAACCCATTCCTCTTTTGAGGCTTCAGCCGCCCGGCGAGTCAGGGTAACAAGAACGGCCAACAAAAGGATGAGGAGAATGGCCGCCATCGTCATGGCGGTGTTGGTAGAACCCACCGCCCCTCCGAGGAGGAC
>DUIU01000162.1:5015-6048 GCA_013330155.1 Candidatus Poseidonia sp.
GTTCCTCCGTTCTGAATGTCAACTTCCCACGTTCCATTGGTGACAAAACTCGTTGGACCGGCTGTGCATGAAACGCTGGCGTTCTCCTTTGGAATGCTCAATGTGTTGCCGTACATATCCGTGGCAAAGGCGTTCAAGAGAACCACATCCCCTTCGGCGATGTCCTGGCTGGTCAAACTGGCTTGAATGCGTACTGGCTCCCCAGCTTCAATGGTAAGGGGGATGGTGTGCGTGGCTCCTTCATCCTCCATAACAAGGGAATACACTCCGACCTGCTTTCCTGTGAATTGCCAGTATCCGAGACCGGTTGGTGAGGCTTCCAATTCTCCAAGCGAGGCGTTCAAACTTGAGGTGACCGAGACTGATTCAGCGATGTTCCCGTGTACATCCACCACTTGAACAAAGAGGTCGCGAGGGACCCCTGCTTGAACCACTAAGCCCTCATCAGCATCCGTGAGGAGGCCGTATGCATTTCCTGCCACGACCGTCAAACGGACGGTCGCAAAGACACCGTCGGCGTTGACTCGGATTTCATGACCACCAACACTTGTTGCCGTCCAGCGACCATCGTTGAGGAGCATTTCAAGTGTGATATCATCGCCATCCAACGTCCAGTTGAGAGCGACTGAATCCAACTCATTGGCGTACGCATCAAAGAAGGTTGGATTCAAATCAAGTGAACCGTCGGCAGGAACTCTGCTTCCTTCACCTTCAAGATTGATGAACGCCAATCTTCCCGGTCGTACTTCGAAGGAAGTATCGGTGGTGAACATCGTTCCCGTGCCGTTGTCAAACCAACTGCCTTCAAATCGCCATGATTGAATGCTTTCGGCTTGCAGGAGAGCATAGGATTCATCGATGGAGAGTTCTTCTGTATCGCCCATGGTGGCTTCAATGGTCCCGTTGACCACCCACCGGTTTCCCTTGATGTCTTCCGCCACGAGTTCAATGACGACTTGGTCACCGGCTGGCGGGTTTCTTGGTTGAAGGTGGGAACCAATGTCAATTGCCCCTCCCCTCAACACATCAACGC